>VGSO01000012.1 GCA_016874945.1 Deltaproteobacteria bacterium | reverse complement strand
GAAATCGTGGCCGCTAAGAAGGTGTCCGACGCGCTCCTCAAAGCGGTGGCGGCGAAAAGAACGGGCGCGAGATATGCCTTCGTTGCCCGATATCCGGCATCAACTGTCAAAATGCCTAACGAAAATGTTGAATTGAACATTTATCTGTCGGAGTAGTATTAGTTCTCATCCGAAAACTCCCCCTCCCCTGGTGGGAGGGGGTGTGGGCATTGGCGCTAACTTAAGACAAAACCAGTTTACATCATAACATACCGCTTTTACTTAAAATCCCCCTAAATCCCCCTTTTCCAAAGGGGGACTTCGGGTCACCAACTGCTCATTCCCCCCTTTGGCAAAGGGGGGTAAGGGGGGATTTATCTTGACTGTTCAACAGGTTACCCTTGGCATACCCACTGCTTGCTTAAGTTAGCGCCAATGGGGGGTGTGGGAGAGGGCAGCGGCCCACCGTGCCCCGGCCCCCTCCCCCACCAACAACCTGTCCGAAGAAATTTTCTCTGAACAAGGCAGCGCCGGTGGACCAGGCCAAAACTCACCCGGCAGCAAGCGGACACTCCCTCCGGCATCTCGCCGGCCTCACCGCCGTGGGGCTGGTGGTCTTCTTCGTCCGCCTGGGGGCCCCCGGGCTCATGGACCCGGACGAAGGGCGCTACGCCGAGATCGCCCGGGAGATGCTGGTCCTGGGGGACTGGCTCCTGCCCCGCCTCAACTTCCTGCCCTATCTGGAAAAGCCCCCCCTGGTCTATTGGCTCACGGCCCTGAGCTTCAAGACCTTCGGCTTCACCGAGTGGGCGGCCCGCCTGCCCGCGGCCCTGAGCGCCCTGGGCTCCGTATATCTGGCCTACGCCCTCGGCCGGGCCCTGTTCGGGGCGGGGGCGGGCGGTTATGGGGCCCTGGTGCTGGCCACCTGCGGGGGGGTGGTGGTCCTGGGGCGGCTGCTCACCCTGGACATGACCCTGACCTTCTTCGTCAATCTCGGGGTGGGGCTGGGCTACCTGGCCTGGAGCCGGAACCGGCCGGGCCTCTGGCCCTGGGCCTACCTGGCCCTGGCCCTGGGCGCGCTCACCAAGGGACCGGTGGCCCCGGCCCTGGCCGTCCTCATCTGGGGGGCCTGGGGCCTCATGCAAGGCCGGGGGCAGTGGTTCGCCTGGCTGCGCTGGCAATATGTGTTTCTGGCGGCGGGCCTCACCCTCCCCTGGTTCCTCTGGGTGAGCCTGCACTATCCGGACTTTCTGCGCTTCTTTCTGTGGGAACACCACGTGGGCCGCTACGCCGGCGGGGCCTTCCACGCCCAGTCGTTCCTTTATTACGCGCCGGTGCTGCTGGGTCTGTTTACGCCCTGGACCATGCTCCTGTTCTGGACGATGCGGCGCCTGTGGGGCGAGGCCGGACCGGATCGCCGCTTCCTGCTCCTCTGGTTCGCCCTGCCCCTGATCTTTTTCAGCCTTTCCCGGGGTAAGCTGGTCCCCTACATTTTGCCGGTTTTCCTGCCCCTGGCCCTGCTGGTGGGCGAGGCGCTCTGGTCCGCCCAAAAAGCGGGCTGGCCCAACCCGGGCGACCGCTGGTTCACCCTTTCCCTCCTCACCTGGGCGGCAGCCGCCGGTCTCCTCTCGGTCGTCTACGTGTGGCCCACCACCCGCCTGGCGGCCGCCCTGGGGCAACTGGACTATCTTGGTCCGTTCATACCTTTGCTCCTGGGGCTCCTGGTCGTCATACCGCTGGCCACTCTGATTTTCCGTCGAGTGGAACTGTTGTGCCTCGGCGCGCTGGCCCTGGCTCTAATCCTGCCCGGGGCCATGGAGCGGGTCGCCCTGCAGCGCTCCCCCCGGGAGCTGGGTCTGGCCCTCCGGGAGCACTGGCGGCCCGGGGCCGTCCTGATCGGCTGGCGGCTCTATTCCCAGGGGGTGTCGTTTTACAGCGGTCAGCCCTTCGTCATCCTGGACTTCCCCACCGAACTGGAATTCGGCCGCCGCCTGGACCCCCAGGCCGGTTTTTTTGTCACCAGCCCCCAGGAGGTGGCGGCCCTGGTGCAGTCCCGGCCGGCGGCCTTCATCTTTGTCAAGGAGCGGGTGCTGTTCCGGGTCAGGGAGGCCCTGGGGGGCGATTTTCGCACCCTGGCCCGGTACAGAGATTGCCTTTTGGTCACCCCTGAGGGAAAATAAACCGGGAAAATATTCTGGTGTGGAAACCGTGCTCCCCCGGCCCACCCCCAGCTATCATCAAGCCCCGGTCATCCGCCCATGCCCCGCATCATTCACCGTTACCTGCTCCGGGAGATCCTGCACCCCTTCGGCGTGAGCCTGCTGGCTTTCACCGCCATCGTCTTTTCCGGGCGCCTGATGCAGATCACTCAGATGATCGTGGCCCGGGGCGTGGGTCTGGGGGAAATCCTGCAGTCCTGCCTCTATCTCCTGCCCTTTCTCCTGGTCTTCACGCTGCCCATGGCCGCCACCGTGGGCATCATGCTGGCCCTGATGCGCCTTTCCGTGGACCATGAGATCATCGCCCTGAAGAGCGCCGGACTGAGCTATCGCCAACTAATGCTCCCCATCCTCGCCTTTGCCCTGGCCACCGGGCTGCTCACTCTGTTTCTGACCACTTATGCCAGTCCCTGGGGCCAGCGGGCCACCCGGGTGCTCCTCACGGAGATGGTGAAGCGGCGGGCCGATTTGGGCATCAAGGAGCAGGTCTTTAACAATGATTTCCAGGGCATGACGCTTTTCGTGAATCAAGTTTCCGACAAGGACGGACGACTGTCGGGTATTTTCCTCTACGACGCCCGGGATCGGCAGAACCCCCACGCCCTCTATGCCGAGCGGGGCCAGGTGCGGTTCGACCCGGTCCAGGAGGCCCTCAACCTGAACCTGGAGGAAGGCTGGATCATCCGCTGGGCCCGGGACCCGGACCGCCGGGAAACCTTGCAGTTCAAGACCTATCAGATCCCTCTGGAACTGTTGGCCCTCAATCTCAAGGGCCTGAAGAGCGAAGTGGAGATGTACATCCCCGACCTGTGGCGGGCCATCAGCGAACAGCGCCCCGGCTCCGAACGCTACAACCGCCTGGTGGTGGAGCTGCACCAGCGCTTTGCCCTGCCTCTGGGGGCCTTGCTGCTGTGCCTGCTGGCCATGCCCCTGGGCCTCTCTCCCATCCAGCACGGGCGCACCTGGGGGCTGATCATGGGCCTGCTGGTGTTTCTGCTCTATTATATCGCCTTCACCGTCTCCTGGCGGCTGGCGGTGAAGGCTCATCTGAACCCGGCCCTGGCCCCCTGGCTGGCCGACCTGATCTTCGTGGTCATCGCCGCCTATCTCTGGCGCCGGACCGTCAAAGAGCTGCCCCTGCTCCCCGCCGTCCTGTCCGCCCGGTACTGGCTGACCGCGTTCAGCCGCCGCGCCCGGCAAGAATCTTGACCATTTTCCTGAAAATGCTTGTTTACGAACCTGAACATTTTTTGCGACAATTTTAGAGAGCCTGACATTTTTTCTCACCATTTTTCAGGCGTTGTGCTGTTGGCACCATGTTTGCTCTTCTGGTGGGAGGGAAAGCCCGGAGCGCCTCCGGATGACGGCCGCCGGGCTGCACCTTTCCCTCTTCCCAGTTCCCCGGACGTGCAGGTTAAGGATGAAGCACATCCGCAACCGTTACTTCCTGCTGACCGATCTTACGCTGGTGAGCCTCAGCGCCTACCTGAGCTTCATCCTGCGCCTGGATTCCTTTTACCTGCGGCAATACGAATCCACCTTCCTCCTCTTCGCCGGCGCCGCGCTGGTCCTCATCCCCGGCGTCTTTGTCTGGATGGGCATCTATGCCCGCTATTGGCGCTATGCCTCCATTGAAGAGTTTCTCATCCTGGCCGGCGCCACCACCGGCGCGGTGGCCCTCTCTTCCCTGGCGACGCTGGCGGTCTGCCTGTTCGCGCCGGCCATTCCCATCCTGCCCCGCTCCATCCCCTTCATCTTTCTGCCCCTGGCCCTGGTGGCCGCGGGCGCGCCCCGGGTGGCGGCGCGGCTGACGGCCTACTATGACCGCAAGGCCGGGGCCGGGCGGGTGGTGGAGCCGGTGCAGGTCCTGGTGGCGGGGGCCGGGGAGGCGGGCGCCATGATTCTGCGGGAGACCCAGCGCAATCCCCAGTTGGGCCTCACCGTGGTGGGCTTCCTGGACGACGACCCCAGGAAGCGGGGCATGCACATCCGGGGCGTGCCCGTGGTGGGCACGCGTCACGATTTGCCGGAAGTGGTGGAGGACCGGGAGGTGGACCAGGTGGTCATCGCCATGCCCACCGCACCCGGCAAAGTCATCCGGGAAATCCTGGACGCCTGCCGGGAGGCCCGGGTGAGGGTGCAGGTCATGCCCGGCCTCTTCGAGCTCCTGAACGGCACCGTCAGCATCAATCAGCTCCGGGAGGTGCAGATCGAGGACCTCCTGCGCCGGGAGGCGGTGCAGACCGACGTCACCGGGGTGGACCGCCTCATCCGGGGCCGGCGGGTGCTGGTGACCGGCGGCGGCGGCTCCATCGGCAGCGAGCTCTGTCGCCAGATCCTGGGGTTCGGTCCCGCGTCCCTGACTCTGGTGGGGCACGGGGAAAACAGCGTCTTCCAGGCCCAGCACGAACTGGAGCGCCTGGCGGCGCAACTCTATGGACGGTCCGCCAAAGGACTCCGGCCCCGGGTGGCGAGCGTCATCGGCGACATCCGCTTCCCGGAGCGCCTGCGGGGCATCTTTGCGGAGCACCGCCCCGAGCTGGTCTTCCATGCCGCGGCCCACAAGCACGTGCCCCTGATGGAGCTCAACCCCGCGGACGCGGTGACCAACAACATCCTGGGCACCCAATGCCTGCTGGAGGCCTCCCTGGCCGCCGGGGTGCGGCACTTCGTGATGATCTCCACCGACAAGGCGGTGAATCCCACCTCAGTCATGGGCGCCACCAAACGGACGGCGGAGCTGCTGGTGCATCGGGCCGCGGCGGCCGGCGGCCGGCCCTACGTGGCGGTGCGCTTCGGCAACGTCCTGGGAAGCCGGGGCAGCGTGGTCCATCTCTTCAAGGAGCAGATCGCCGCGGGCGGGCCCATCACCATCACCCACCCGGACATGCGCCGCTTCTTCATGACCATCCCCGAGGCCGTCCAACTCGTGCTCCAGGCCGCCGCGCTGGGCGAAGGGGGCGAGGTCTTCGTCCTGGACATGGGCGAACCCATCCGCATCGTGGACCTGGCCCAGGACCTCATCCGCCTCTCCGGGCGCACCGTGGGCCGGGACCTGGATATCGTCTTCAGCGGCGTGCGCCCCGGCGAAAAGCTGCTGGAAGAGCTCTTCGTCACCGGGGAAGAATACCGCCGCACGGCCCACGACAAGATTTTCCTGGCCGCCAACGCCTCCAGCTTCATTCCCCCCGGATTGGTGGAAACCGTGGCCGAACTGGAGGCCGCCGCCCGGCGCAACGACCGGGCCGCCATCATCCGGGGGCTCAAAAGCCTCATCCCCGAGTTCCAGCCCCAACCCCTGCCCGTGGAGCAAGTGCCGGAGGACGCCTGGCTCACCCAGACGCTCTCCCACGGTGAGGATCTCCTCCCCGGAGACTGCCGCCGGGGCGACCCCCGTCTCCTGGAAACCCTGCTGGCCCACATCGAGGCCAAGGAGGCCCGGGACCTTTACGGCGGCCAGCACTCCGCCCGGGTCACCCGCATCGCCCTGGCCTTCGGCCGCACCCTGGGCCTCCCGCCCGGCAGCCTGGAGTCCCTGAAGCTCATCAGCGCCCTGCACGACCTGGGCAAGGTGGGCATCAGCGACCACATCCTCCTCAAAACCGACCCCCTGGCCGTGGCCGAGCGTTCCCTCATCGAGACCCACCCCCTCCTGGGGGAACAATTGGCCGCGCCTCTGGGCCTGCTGCCCGAGGAGCGGCAGGCCATCCGCCACCACCACGAGCGCTGGGACGGCCGCGGCTATCCCGGCGGCCTCAAGGAACGGGACATCCCCCTGCCGGCCCGCATCCTGGCCCTGGCCGACAGCTTCGACGCCATCACCAGCGACCGCCCCTACCGCCTCCGAGCCTCGGTGCCACAGGCCCTGGAGGAGATCCGGGCCGGGGCCGGCACCCAATTCGACCCGGACCTGGCCGCCCGCTTTGTGGCCATGGTGGCCGAGTCCCGCCCCGCGGGCTAGTACTTGATTCCCATTTATCAGCAGAGGGAGATTCTTCCAGGCCCGGCGGGTATTCCTGACGGCGTCGGCCGCCATGGTCCTCAGGGGCGGGGGGCGGGTTCCGAGGCCGCCGGCGATGGCGGTCCCTCCGCCTCGGAGTGCGTCTGGCCGGGGCCGGGGCTTTCCGAAAGCTCCAGGGCCAGGCGCTGCATGCGGAACAGGATGTCCACCTTTTCCTCGAAGGACAGGTGGGCCAGCTCATCAGACAAGCGGTTCATGAATCCTCCTCCGAATGGCCGCCCACCGCTGCGTCAGCCCGTGGGCCGCCAGAATCAGGTTCAGCGCCGCTGCGTCGAAGGCTGCCTCCTCCAGGAGCACCGCCAGTTTGGCAATGTCTCTCGGCCGGGCCAGCTCCGCCATGATGGCCAGGAGATATTCCAGCCGCACGATCCGGGTGGGCGCGCCCCGGTAAACCACCTCCCGGGCGGTGGCCACGGCCTCGGCGGACAAACTCCCGGGCGCCGCGCTGATGAATTGCACCGGGATCCCCTCCATGGGCACATATTCACCCTGTGGTTCATAGCCCAGGCTGCGGAGATGGGCATAGAGGGGCGACAGGTCCGCCAGGGGCCCGGAGGGCGGAAACAGGCAGCACACGTCCAGGTCGTAGGTCAGGATGGGCTGGGCATAATACAGGGCCGCAAAAGAGCCGGAGATGGCATAACCGCTCAATAAGCCACGGGTCACCAGGGAGTTCAGCACCGCCAGCACCTTTTCCAGGTGGGGCTGATCGAACCTCTTTAACATCTCCCGCACCAGCCGACGTTTGTCCATGGCTCCGTCATCAACCTGTGGCTAAACATCCTGGATGCATTCTAAAGCATGCCCCGCTTTTCGGCAAACGGATTGTGGCGGGGCCGGCTCATGCCGACGCAGGGAGCCGGCGCCACAGGAGGGGGTGGAAAGGCGGGCCCGGGTGGGCATTCCTGATCTGCAATCACCCCATCGTTTCCCAGCTCCCACGTGGCCGAAGCTTCCCTGGAAAGGGGGGACACTCGGAGGCGGGTGTCCCACATGCAATTCCCTCAGCAGTCTTGCCGGGGTCTGCGGCACAGGCATACGTCATCAAAACTTACTCATGGACACGGTGCGCGGTGCGCACCCTACGAAAAAATTTCCGGTCACTTTGCCACCACCTCCCCCTGTCCCGGTCAGTCGTTCTTCCTCCCCCATATTGCAGATGGGCTCCAGGTTGTTTAAAATATCAAAATTCCAGTTACCAAGCTGACGGCTTGCATGGGCGCGATCATAAACGAAACAGACATCCCGGCCGGCTTTCCCGAGGGGTGGTTCATCGACCTGTGGACCCCCGGCGAACTGGTGGCCTTCAGGAAGCGGGAAATCCTGGCGGCAGGGAACACCCCCTTCCAGACCTACGAAATCTTCGTGAGCGGACTGTGGGGCCGGGTCCTGATCCTGGACGACCGCCTGCAATCCACGGAAAAGGATGAATTCATCTACCATGAGGCCCTGGTGCAGCCGGCCCTCACCGCTCACCCCCGCCCCCGCCGGGTGATGGTCATGGGAGGCGGCGAAGGGGCCGCCCTGCGAGAGGTGCTGCGCCACCGCACCGTAGAGCGGGCGGTCATGGTGGACCTGGACGGCGAGCTGGTGGAGGTCTGCCGCCGCTGGCTGCCCACCTTCCACCAGGGGGCCTTGGACGATCCCCGGGCCGAATTGATCGCTGCGGATGGCCGGGGCTGGCTGGCGTCCCAACCCGACGCCGCTTTTGACGTCATCGTCCTGGACCTGCCCGAGCCCCTGGAGGCCGGGCCGGCCCTGACGCTGTTCACCCGGGAAATGTATCTGATGTGCCGCGGCAAACTGGCGCCCGGCGGCATTCTGGCGGTGCAGTCGGGCTCCGCCGGGGTCCAGGGGCGGCTCATGCCCGACCTCTGGGCCACCCTCAATGCCGTATTCCCCCGGGTGATGGCCTATGCCGCCTTCATCCCCAGCTTCATGGACCTGTACGGTTTTCACCTGGCCGCGGCCGAGGACTTCGCCTGGCCCTCCCCGGCCGAGGTGGCGGCCCGCCTGGAGGAACGGGGCGCCACCGGCCTGCGCTGGTTCGGGCCCGCCTACTCCCAGGCCCTGCCTTACCAGCCGGAGCACCTGCGGGAACGCCTCACCACCACCGGCCGGGTGCTCACCGACGCCCGGCCCTTTGCCGTGCTGCCCGGGGAAATGGTGTTTTTTTAGGGCGGAGGGTGCGCGCCACGCACCCTAAAGACAAACGTTGACCGTGAAAATCTCTTGCCAAAATGTAGAGCAGGCGCCCTCGCCTGCTCCTTGAAGAGAACAGCCGAGGGCGGCTGTTCTACATTTTTACGTCATCGGGGGCGCCCTCGACAGGGCCATAGTTCTTTCATCATAGCTGATAGATAAGGAGGTTGAGATTCAAAAGGTTATGGGTACTAGAAGAGTAGGAGTTTACGTCGATTCCATGAACATCATGCGCAACGGCGGCTATGGCATGCGCTACGAGGTCATCCGCCGGTTGACGGCCCAAAACGACAGCGAACCCATCCGATTGAACGCCTACGTGGCCATCGACGAAGAGCGGGCCGTCTCCGACCCGGCTTATAAAAACACCCTGAACTTCATTCTGACGCTGCGGGACCTGGGCTTCAAGGTCATTGAAAAGCCCATCCGCTGGTACACGGACGACTCGGGCCGCACCTACGGCAAGGCCAACCTGGACATGGAGATGGCCCTGGACATCATCTCCCAGTCGGAGCGCCTGGACGTCATCTACCTGTTCACCGGTGACGGCGATTTCGCCAGCGTGATCAGCATGGTGCAGAACAAGGGCTGCCGGGTGGAGCTGGTGGCCTTCGCCAACGTCTCCAGCCGGCTGCGCCGGGAGGCGGACCTGTTCATCCCCGGCTACCTGGTGCCGGGCCTGCTGCCCACCGCGCCCCCCCAGGCCGGAGCCCCCGCCTGGGGCGAAGACGGCAGCCGGGTCCGGGGGGTGTGCACCAAGTACTTCCTGGACCGCTCCTTCGGCTTTTTGCGCTTTCTGCAAGGCTTCGGCAAGCTCTGGGTGACCGACACCCGCCTGGAGGAGTCCCCCTACACCTCCGTCTTCTTTATGGAAAAGGACCTCCCCTCCGGGGTGCCGCCGGAACACCTGCCCAGCCGGGACTACATCCTGGAATTCACCCTCCGGGAGGGGGAAAAAGGCTTCGTGGCCGGCGATATCGAGATGGTGTACAAGTACTGATCTGCCGATAAGGGAAGAAAGGGGGCTTCCCAATCCCATCCCCCTGCCGGAGAGGAACGCATGACAGACAATCTCAAAGTGTTGATGGTGGCTTCGGAGGCCGTCCCCTTCGCCAAAACCGGCGGGCTGGCGGACGTCATCGGCGCCCTGCCCGGGGTCCTCAAAGACCTGGGGGTGGAAGTCAAGGTGCTCATGCCCTATTACGGCATGATCAAACAGGGCAAAATCCCCATGACCTGCGCCGCCGAAAACCTGGAAGGCCTGGTGGGAGGCCGGCCCCTGTCCTTCAACCTCGTGACCCCGGCCGCCGGGGAGATGCCCTTCTACTTCGTGGAGCGGGACGAATTCTATGAACGCAGCCAGCTCTACGGCAAGCCCACGGGCGACTACTTCGACAACCTGGAGCGCTTCTCCTTCTTCTCCTCCACGGTGCTCCCTTTCTGCCGGGCCCTGGCCTTCCAGCCGGACATCATCCACGTCCACGACTGGCAGGCCTCCCTGGTGCCGGTTTACCTGAACCACCGCTGGCAGGAGGAGCCCGCCCTGGCCGGGGCCCGCACCCTGCTCACCATCCACAACCTGGGCTACCAGGGGCTCTTCGACAAGGACAAGTTCCCCCTGCTGGGGCTGGACTGGTCCCTCTTCTGCATGGACGGCCTGGAATTTTACGACCGGATCAACTTCCTCAAGGGCGGCATCGTCTGCGCCCATGCCATCAACACCGTGAGCCGCACCTACAGCCAGGAAATCCAGACGTCGGAGCACGGCTTCCGCCTGGACGGGGTGCTGCGCACTCGGGCCGACGCCCTCTTCGGCATTTTGAACGGCGTGGACTACAACATCTGGAACCCCGAGGTGGACCGCCTCATTCCCGCCAACTTCGGCCCCGACAAGCTGGAGGGCAAGGCGGTCAACAAGCGGGCCCTGATGGAGGCCTTCAACCTCTCCCCCCTGCTGGAGCAATCCCCCATCCTGGGGGTGGTCTCCCGGCTGGCCGATCAGAAGGGCTTCGACCTGGTGGTTGCGGTCCTGCCCGAACTCATGGCCCGGGACATCCCCCTGGTCATCCTGGGCACCGGCGAAAAGCACTACCACGACCTGCTGACCGCCGAAGCCAGGAAATATCCCGGCAAGCTGGGCGTGAAAATCGCCTTCGACGACGGCCTGGCCCACCTCATCGAGGCCGGCGCCGACATGTTCCTCATGCCTTCCCGCTACGAGCCGGGCGGCCTGAACCAGCTCTACTCCCTGAAATACGGCACCATCCCCATTGTCCGGGCCACCGGCGGGCTGGCCGACACCGTGATGCCGGTGGATCCCGCCAAAGGCGCGGGCACCGGCTTCCTCTTCGTCGAGCCCGACGCGGCCCACTTCATCAAGGCCATCAACGCCGCCGCGGCCGCCTTTGCGGACAAGGCCCTGTGGCGCAAAATCATGCTCAACGCCATGACCCAGGATTTCTCCTGGGAGTCCTCGGCCAAAAGCTATCTCAACCTCTACCAGCGACTGGCGGCCGGGGAAGTGGGGTAATTTGAGACTGTTGCAAGAGTAGTTTTTGAGGGGAGGTTCGGGGGGCCGTGGGCCCCCTGCCCTTCCCTCAAACTCTTCTCCAAAGGTCTGTGCCATGCAGCTTTTCAACACCCTGGGCAAGCGCAAGGAAGTCTTCGAGCCCCTGGTCCCCGGCAAGGTGGGGCTCTACGCCTGCGGCGTCACCGTTTACGACGACGTGCACCTGGGGCACGCCCGCTCCGCGGTGGTCTTTGAGGTCCTGGTGCGCTACCTCCGCTGGCGGGGGCTCACCGTCACCTGGGTGCGCAACTACACCGACATCGACGACAAGATTCTGAAGCGGGCCGCCGAGGAAGGCGCGCCCTGGGAGGAGGTCGCCCGGCGCTACATCGTCTCCTTTCAGGAGGACATGGCCGCCCTGGGCATTCCCCCGGCCCAGATTGAGCCCAAGGCCACGGAGCACATCCCGGAGATGCTGGAGATCATCGCCCGCCTCATGGACAAGGGTTTCGCTTACCAGCGTCCTGCGGGCGGCGACGTCTATTTCCGGGTGCGCCGCTTTCCCGACTACGGCAAGCTCTCGGGCCAGAGCCTGGAGGACCTGGAGGCCGGCGCCCGGGTGGAGGTGGACGAACTCAAGGAAGACCCCCTGGATTTCGTGCTGTGGAAGGCCAGCAAGCCCGGCGAGCCCGCCTGGCCCAGCCCCTGGGGGCCGGGGCGCCCGGGCTGGCACATCGAGTGCTCGGCCATGAGCATGAAGTACCTGGGCGAAACCCTGGACATCCACGGCGGCGGCCGGGACCTGGTGTTCCCCCACCACGAAAACGAGCTGGCCCAGTCCGAGGCCGCGAATGCCAAACCTTTCGCCCGCTTCTGGGTGCACCACGGCCTCCTCACCATCGACAAGGAGAAGATGTCCAAATCGCTGGGGAATTTCTTTACGGTGAAGGAGGTCCTGGGCCGCTTCCCCGCGGAGGTGGTGCGCTTTTTCCTCATCAACGCGCACTACCGCAGCCCTCTGGACTTTTCCGACGCGGCCCTGGAGGAAGCGGAAACCGCGCTGTTGCGGCTCTACTCCACCCTGGCTCGCATCGATGAATTGACGGCAGGACGCCCCGCGCCCCCGGCCGCCGCGCCTCCCGGTTTCGCGCCGGCCGCCCTCAGCCCCGAGGAACGGGAGCGTCTGGCCGCCCTGCGGGACCGCTTCCAGGCCGCCCTGGACGACGACCTCAACACCGCCCAGGCCCTGGGGTATCTCTTTGACGCGGTGCGATTGGCCAACCGCCTGCTGGAGGCCCCGGAGACCGACCCCGCTTATCTCGCCTTCCTGAGCAGACTCTCCGCCGAGATCCGCGAACTGGGGCAGGTCCTCAACCTCCTCCAGGACGACCCCGCCGCCATGGTGGCCCGCCTGCGCCAGAAGACCGCCGACCTGGCCCTCACCCCAGAGGAAATCGAGGCCCTCATCGCCCGCCGCACCGCCGCCCGCCAGTCCAAAGACTTCGCCACCGCGGACGCCATCCGCCGGGAACTGGACGAGAAAGGAATTGTGCTGGAGGACACACCCAAGGGGACGATCTGGCGGGTGAAGGGATAATATCCCGTTGAAACGGGAGAATATGCATGAACCGCAGGCAGCTTCTCAAACGCTTAGCGCAAGGCCATCTGCATAATGTCCCGTTTTCTGATTTAATCTCCCTGGTGGAAGGGTTCGGTTTCAAGCTGCAGCGGATGATGGGGAGCCACCATATTTTCGGTCACCCGGGCATCGCCGAGCTTATCAACTTGCAAGATGTTGGTATGGAATCTTTCAGATTTAATTTTACCCTTGACATTCTCTATTTCTTTTCCTAAATTAATATTAATAATATTCCAGGATAAGCCGTGTCTTTAAAAAAATTTTGAAAATATTTTATAATTAATATTTTTGGAGATTAAAAATGAATAAGAAACAAAAAGCGATCATTAGCATATTTATACCATTTATTATAATATTAACTGCTTTATTCATTTCAATTCCTTCACATTCTGGAAAATGGTCAGGAGATGATTGGAAGGAAATTATTATTACACTAATATTATCTATTATAATTATTGTAATACTTGAACTATGGCTACACTCAGAAAAAAAGGTTTATATACATACAAAAATTATCGATAAAAAAATATCGAATGGCTGGATATTTGGATTGTGTGGAAATTGTAATAAGTTTACCCCCTATGAACAGTGTGATTTGTTCGGTTATATTTTTTTAAGTTGGTTAAACTTTATTGCAGTAAAAAAGATATTTATTTGCCAACACTGTGGAATATTTATAAGAGGGAATCCTGCCAAACATAAGTATTTAGGAATAATGGAATTATTAATTGCACCTATTATTTTTTATTACACCATTTATTTTGTTTATCAAATTGGCCAATCCGGAATTCCCGCTGGAAAAGATGCGATTTTTTTTTATTTTTTTTTATTATTAATTTATCTACTAATCACAATTTTTTTATTCACAATATTTTTATTTAGGGATGGATTGATAAGGTTATATTTTTCATATAAATACTGAATTAAATAGAAGTTAAAAGCTACGTAACTATGATTGATAATTAATTATTGCAAGTTAACATAGTTTAAGAATGTCAACAATTGCGGGATAATATATGGAAAACAATATTTATGATGATAACTGTATAGGTTGTGCAATATCCCGGGGTAGGGAAAATATGCAAGGAGGCATAATTGAGTTAGATGGCGATTGGATACTAAACCATTATGGCGGTAGTGAGGGTTTTCTTGGCTGGATGGCATTGCAGACTCGCTACCATCGAATGGATTTTAATGATTTGAGATATGCTGAATTAATTGCGCTTGGTGGCAATATCAAAAAGATAAAGAATGCTCTTTATGATTATTGGCGTGATAAATTTAGGGAGGATCAAATAGGGCGCGTTTATATTGTTTATTTTTTCGAAGGGATTTTTGATAAAAATCCAAGTAATTATCATTTACATCTGCACATTATAGTTCGCACAAAACAAATTGGCGAATTATTAAAAAACCAATATTTTGGAGAATTCAAAAATGTTGCCTATCCTAATATAAATGCATGGATGATACATTATTTAAAAAGAATACCAAGTGATGAAATAAAGAAATACATTTTCTGGCAACGATACAAAGAGAAAAAAGATGAGGATGTCATAGACCTAATGGAATTTTTGAGAACTAATGTTGCCAGGATCAAGTAGCATAACATATTTTTTAAGGGTATTTTTTTACTTAGAATAAAGTAATGTAGTTGCCGCCGGCGGCGGCCACGGGCCGCCCTATGATGCAGCCCCTTCATATCATTTGCCTCTTGCTTGCCTTTGTGAGAGAAAATGATATGGCCGACTATCACATCAATATTTTTTACCGCAAGGAAGACGGCGGCTACATCGCCGATATCCCGGACCTGGAGTTCTGCTCCGCCTTCGGTTTGTCCCCGGAGCAAGCCCTGGCCGAAGTTGAACTGGCCAAAAAAGCCTGGCTGGAAGCAGCCCGGGACGCGGGCAAACCCATCCCCCCACCCCGCTACCGGCCGGTGATTTACCAGGTTTCGCGGTAGCTTATCAGTGCTCCCGGATACGGGGGCGTGCGCCAGACCAAAGACTTCGCCACCGCGGACGCCATCCGCAGGGAACTGGACGACAAGGGCATCATGCTGGACGACAAGGGCATCATGCTGGACGACACCCCCAAGGGCACCATCTGGCGGGTGAAGGGATAATATCCCGTTGAGACGGGATAATATGCATGAAAAGCAGGCAGCTTCTCAAGCGGTTAGCACAAGGGCATCTTTATCCGAAATTATGCCGCATTCTTGGCCACAGCGCTTGAAAAATGGTTTTGGGGACCTCTCTGGCCGAGTAAAATCTCCCGAACGGTCCTCTTCTAAGAGCCAATTCTTCTCTCAGGTGGCAAAGTAGCACAAATTGAGGCGGAGAGGCAATTTTCCCCAGATTTCGCGCGTACCACTCCCTCGGCGACCGGAGGCTATCTGGCTGGGAAGCCTAAGTGCTCCAGGCCAGCGCCGCCCGGTAGTGGTGCGCCAGGGGAAAGGCCGAGGCGATATGCACATACCAACGCCGGGCATGGTAGGAAACCCTGGCCCCCACCTTGATCAGACGCTTGATCAGCCAATCCATGGACCGCTTCACTTCTTCGCCCCAGACATAGAACTGGCGGAGCATATGCAGCAGGTTGTAGGCCAGCACCCCCATCTTCAGCCGGGCCTGGTTGGCCTCGAACCTTTGGCAACTGGTTTTATCCCAACGCAGGGTGTTCTTGCCCTCCTTGATTCGGTTTTCCACATCGCCACGGCCGTTATAGACCTTGGTCACCTTGCCGGCCGGCAGCCTGGAACTGGTGACCACAAAGCCGATACGGGGGAACAACTCGCCCCGGCGCCACTCGATCTTGGCCACTACCCGCCGAGGCCGGCTCCAACTCTTGGCCTGATAGTGAAGGTCAATGATCTTGACCTGGATGCCGCTCTTGGGCGGTCGGCCCACCGGCCGGTTCAGATAAGGTTCCAAGAGGCGCATCAGGATTGCATTGCCAGGTAGCCTGATAAAATAAGTGATACGGTGTTCCTCGCAATATTCGTAGGTCTCCGGGTTGGCAAAGGCGGCGTCGCCCCGAAACCAGAAAAGCTTGAACCAGCCCCGGTAGCGCTCCACTATGGGCTTAATGAACTCCAGAGCGCCATCGGCGGAATGGACGTTACCCGGTCTCAGTTTGGCGCCCAGACAGTCGCCGTCGCTGGTAAAGGCAAAAAGCGGGTGGAAGCAGTTTTTGGCAAAATGACCGTTGTAGGCCACCCCCTCCTGTTTGCCGTGGGCCGGGTCCTCGGTGGAATCCAGGTCGATGATGAGCCGCTTTTTGTTCTTCCGCTTTAACAGGGTGTCCGTGGACCTGGTCAGGGCGGCGTCCAATGCTTCCAACCCCACGGCATTCCCCAGGACGTCATTTTCCAGCCGGGAGAGCATGGACTGGCTGGCTCCAGCCTGATGATCTTTACCCAGGGCCAGTCTGAGGGCCGGGTCGATGCGCAGATAGTCGGCGTCATTGCAATCTTCATAGCCGGCGGCAATTTGATAGACCCTCTGACGCACCATCTGGACCATTGAGTGTCTCGTATGAGTAGGTGACCGCAAGTCTTCCAAACAATCCTTCATGGGGTCAATGATCCTGAAACGGTCGTCAATCTCTCGCACCAGGAGAAAACCAACGTCTGAGGTGATCTTGGCCCCCTGGAAATCTATCCTGATGGCCCGGTTAAAATCCGGCCGGATCACCTCTTTTTGGCTTTCACCACATCCGAGCATCTTGGCGACCCCCAAATTGCTAAATATACCTCCTTATATCATATAGTTAACTTGATTTACAGCGATTTTTGCTGCATAATTCGGGTTAAAAGATAATTGCAGTTTAATCCTGAAAAGAAAGCTCAAGATATGTGATGCAAGGTAATCTCTGTGTCGGAATTCTGATTGCTGGAAATTATCGAAGTCTCACATGTTGATGTCTGAGAATCATGAAATGGTCTCATGAAAAAACTCAAGGCAGGAGAGGATGGAAAAACTCTCTGAATCACTGAAGGAATTGAAGCAAAATCCATAAACCATCATATAAGGAAAATCCAAAGGGAATTTATGGTTTTCTGCTTCAGTTAATTCAGTCTTTCAGTGCATCACCAAACGGATTCCATGCCATTCATATCCTCCGGTTTTACTGGTTCTCTTATAACTCAGGTTCATATCCTCCATTCTTGATTTCAATTCCTCCAGCTTATTCTTCACGTCATCACCTTTTCCTTGCTCTTCCATATATCCCGTGAAAGCTTGTCTTAAGTTCTGTGCTGAGACTCTCAATCCAGGTTCCAATACCGTACAATCCTTCAGAAACAGGCCAATGATATCACTTTCAGTTTGATAATTTCTGGTAGCCGTTAGCACTCCTTCAGGCTGTTCCAATCCCCGTTCTTGCCATGTCAGACATCCTTGTACTGCCCAATTCAGGATTCCCGGGAGTTCTTGAGTCAGTTTTCTGATCAGGGTCTTGTCTTGTTCGGAGGCAGGGATTGTCACGTTGAAGGGAATCAATCGAAGCCGGCGCCAAAGACCATGACTGGTATCCCGGACCACAGGTTTATGATTGGTGGCCAAAAATATTTTGCAGGCAGGGAAAAAGTCGAAATATTCTTCATATAATCGTCTGGCGGTGATCTGGTCGCCTCCGGTTAGGGATTTTAAGAGTGTCTCATTCAACCGGGCGCCCCTATCCCCTTCTGAGGCCGAGATAAACCTGGCCCATTTGAGTTTGGCCAGATCATTGCGTACCTGAGATGATCTTCTGAGAAGGAACGTGCTGAATTCGGCCACCTGGGCATAATCACCCATAAGTGCTCTGATTACTTCGAGAAAAGTGGTCTTGCCGTTGTCCCCCTTCCCCCACAGGATGAAAAAGACCCGCTCCCGATTGTCGCCGATGAGGGTATAGCCCACGACGCGCTGCAGGAATTCAACCATCTGCCCGTCACCCCCCATGATGCGGTCGAGAAAATTCATCCACAAAGGACACGAGGCTTCCGGGTCGTAGGTCACCGGGGCCAGTTTGGTGATCAAATATTTGCGGTCTGGAGGAAGGAGAGCCCCGGTCTTCAGGTCCAGGATGCCGTTGTGGACATTCAAGAGCATGGGGTCCTGATCCAAATCCTTCATGAATATGGGGATGCCTGGTTCTCTGCCGGCCATCTTGATCATGGCCTGGATCTGATAATCGGATTCTGATTTCAAGATATGTCGCACCAGTTCCTCCCGTTTTTCCTTGTCAGAGATGGTGCCGGCGTCTTTGTAAAGGCGGCGGAGGGTGTCTTTCGCGCGTTGGTACACCTGGGAAGTCTGGTCCATTTCCCACCTCGCGCCGTTGAAGACCAGCCATCTTTTCATTTCAGGGCAATACCGGAGGTCCTGGCCGTGCCGGGCAATCAAGAGTTCCGCGTTCCCCATTTCCGTAAAACGAAATTCTCCCGTAAGGAAAGTGCCGGTTTTTGGGCTACTGCCTTGTCCTGTCGGGTATTGGCCGATGCTCCGGGCGATTTTTGCCACTTCCGCATCAGCCAGGGGAGGATCACCGCGGTGTGCATTTTCCTCTTTCAAGGCCGCCAGAATAGCCGCTCCAGACATGCCTTTCTGACGCATGACCCCGGCCAGAGAGGTGAGGCGGCTGTTGCGTTGGCCGGCTGGAATTCTGTCTTCCTCAACCCTCGCTCCCTGTTCGCTCTTAGCCTTCATAACCGGGCCCTGGATGAGATGGAGGAGCCAGGCCGGAAGGGGTGCTAGAACCGTATTCTCGGGCTGGTGCATGACTTCCCACTCATACGTCCGACCTGAGGCATGCACGGATGGGGGCGCGACGATATAGCCGCCATCTGCCCGAATATCCAATCCGGGCCTGAGATTCACCTTGTTGGGGATGATGCCGCCGGGATATTGAAACAGAAGATGTCGGCCTCCCCCTCCCGTCAAAGCTTCCACGGTTTCGGGCAAGGGGCCGTATTCTTTTTCCAGGTCCTCCAGTGACTCATCCCCGCCTTTGGGAGGGTCTACATCCAAAACCACCAAGCCTGATACCGCCCCGGTGACGATACCCACGTTCGCCTCCGGCCAGACCTCCCACCAGGTCTTGATGAGGGCTGCATCGGTGCTGGCATTTTTCAGACCTTGGGGCAGATGTTCAAAGTGATACCGGGGATGTTTGCCTATACTGCCGCAATCAGCCTTACCGCAAGAGCACCCTGAGGCTGTGGGGGTGTGCAAGGGGAACACCGGCCAACCTCTCCGGGCATAGGCCAGGGCTGAGGCGAGTGGAGAATCGACTTCCTGGGC
>VGSO01000011.1 GCA_016874945.1 Deltaproteobacteria bacterium | reverse complement strand
TTCGCCGTTAACATTGGAAACGGTGAAACCGCGCAGCCTGCTCTGGCTCTGGATGTAGGAGGCCATGAAACCGTAGGCTTTGAAGAACATGAATTTGCGCTCCTGGTACTTGGGATGGCCGGAGAGCTCCAGCAGCCGGGCGACTCCCTCCTGGATCAGGTCCTGAGCCTCGATGTACCAGGGAAGCCGGTCCTCGAATTTGCGCCGGTAGATTAAGCGCACCATCCGGTAGGCCGCCTCGGCATCGAACTCGCTCAATGAGGGACAGACGGTCCGTTTGTTGTAGTCGACGATGAAATAGCCCCTTGCCAGGCTCGCTTTGGCCACTTTCTGATTGCAGTTATTACTCAGGCCATTTAATGGTTCCCATGCCGAAAGCCCAGGCAATGCATCTTCAGTGACTTCAGTTCTGATGATGAGAACAATTTTGTGGCCTGAGTAATAAAGTGGACCATCACGCCCTCGATGGTGTTGATGTCCTCGGGAATGGGGATGGTCTCCCGCTCCCTGCCCAGGTCCACCGGGCCCTCAACAAATCCATGCTTCGGAGGGATGCCCTTTTTCAGGTAATCATTGATGTAGTAGCCGCGCTTTTCGGCGGTTACGGCGGTCATGTAGGGGCAATTGGTGAGCCGCATAATGTCCTTGCGAGTCATCCCAGTCACCGGGATCACTTCGCACTCGCGCTTAGGCCAGCCGACCATCCGGATTTCCGTTTCCATTGTGTGCACTCCATAAGTAAAAAATGATTTTTACTATAGAAGGTGCACGCAATATGCCTACCAACCCGATATTACTTATAATTTAACGCAAGCAAAACATAGTGCGGTTAATGAGTTACGCACGGTAATTAAAATTTATACTGACCTGTTACAACGCAACGTGCTAACAATGCAGTATTTTATACCTGTTAGATTGTTATTACTTTTGAACAACCTTTTGCGTAATACGTAGTTGAAGTTACTCGGTACAATTTGCTTGACCCCATGCAAATCGAAGTACAAGTAATTGCACCAAGTTACAGTCACACAGACCATTTTATCGCTGGCGCAGATATTCAATAGTAGACTTGATTAAAGTCAATTCTCTTGCTTCTTTATGGAGAACAATGTAAATATTGAGTTTCGCCACGAGAATTCGTGGGTTCCTACGGATTATTCAGTAAGAAAATGGGGTACTGTCCTTGTAGGGATGGGTCATGCACTGACGAAGCTGGGCCATGAGCAGATGAGGAGCGAGGAAGAAGAGGCGGTCCGTTTCGGGAAAGGTGGGCAGGGCCGGAGCTTCCCTTTTTACCAGGTTGCTGCCGGTCCTGATGAGACGGGTGATTCCCCGGCTGATAAGCGCTTGCACTACCCTTCCCCCTATAGGATCTTGAGCCTCGCTCACATCATATAGGGGGGGAGGATTTCGGCAATTCTACATTTGGTATGCGTTTATTATATCTTTAGGTAAAAGGAACTATCTGCAGAGTGTCAGGATGGATTGGGGTCAAAGCAAGGCAACCCTTCCATAACCAAGTTGATACATAGAGGAAATGCAGATAGTTTCATGGAGCCAGAAAGCGAAAAAGCATCTGCTGGTTGCGCAGGGCGTAAAGCGCCGACCGGACATAAAGGCTTTGGGCCCGGTTATAGCCGTCTTTGGACTGGCGATAGGACGCCTTGGAGGGCTCTTCCCGGCCCTGCATCTCATGCTCCTGAGCTTTCTTATCCTGGGCGGCGGCGGTTTCCATCAAGCGGTCCGCCTGAGTCTGGGCGTCAGTAGCCAGCTTTTGGTTGATGGCCAATTGCTGGTCCTCCTTGGGGGAAAGTTCTCGCTCTGCCAGCAATGAAGTGTATTCATTTTTCAGGAGGGTGAACAGGGAATTGGCTTCTTTCGCCTGGGCCTTGGCAGTAGAAATATCGCCGGTGTTCAATTTCTTTTCGGCTTGGTCAAGGAGCGACACCGCGCGGCCATAAAGGATGGTATGGCCGGACGAAGCGGGTTTGATCGTCTGAGTCCAGCCGGCGCCCGCCAGGGTTAGGGTCAAGATCAACAAGCAGATTCCGAAAATCCCACGGGACATAGGCATGGCAGCGAGTCTCCTCAAATAGAATTTTGTTTGGTTTTAGGGCTCAGTCAGGGCAATCTCGGCGCCGCATTCCCGGCAAAGGCCGGACCGGGGTTTTTCCGCCCCTCTAAAAATCTCTTCGGGATTGAGATCCTGCGCCAGACGGCTGAGAGCCGTCAGTTCGGGGTCTTCCAGCAGCCAGGGGCGCAGCAGGGACAGTACTGCGGCCCGGTGATCTTCTGGGGCCAAGCCTTCAATCAAATGGTAAAAAATAAAGTTTCTCCCCTGGCGCTGTTTATCCACCCACCCCGCTTCTTCCAAAATGCTCAAGTGCTTGGAGACGGTGGGCTGGGCGACGCCCAGGGCGGCCTGGAGTTCGCAGACGCAGCGGGGCCGATCCATCAAGAGCCGCAGGATCCGGAGACGGTTGCCGTCCGCCAACGCCTTTAACGATTTCAGCAAAATTTTCACTTGCTCTCTCCCCAAAATACTATATTACTATATAGAAATTTGTCATTTTAAATCAAGTCCTATTTCGATTTATTTCTCTCTAAGGGAGGCCCAGCAATGTCTCAGGAATGCTGTCAGCCCACGGTCACCACCATGATTCTGGCCTGCTCGGGAGGCTCCAATGTGGGGCAGTTGTCCAACCAGGCCGCGATTGAGTTGACCCAGGAAGGTTTCGGCAAGTTCTCCTGTCTGGCCGGAGTGGGGGCTCATTTGAGCGGCTTTGTTCAGTCGGCCAGGGATATCCCCGGGCTGGTGGTCATTGACGGTTGCGAGGTCGGCTGCGCCAAAGGGGTGCTGGAGCAGGCCGAAGTGCCACTGCGCGGCTATCTAGTGATAACCGCTCTGGGCATCGACAAGAACAAGGATATGAATTTAAAGCGTAAGGAAATTGACCAGGTTAAAGAGGCGGTGCGCCGGCTTTAGGCTAATGCCCATGAATAGAGGCCTTGGCTGCAGACAGGTGTGATGGCAAAGACGAATTCCATCACCTTTTTGATGGATTTCCTTCCAAAAGGCCGCACCGGGAGGGATTTCCATGTTGAAGGATAACACCGTCATTACCCTCTATCCAGAGGATATGTTCCGGCTCCATGCCATCCTGCTGGATGAAGACCGGGACGCGGCCCTGGATTTCCTGGCCCATGTGATCAAGAAAAAAGTGGACGCCGCCAGCAAACCCCATTGCCGCCCCGTCTTTGAGCTGGAACGGGGCAAGACGCCGGAATTTATCAACAACCAGGATACAAGGAGAGAAAGATGCTGAAAAAATTGGGTTTATGCATGTGTATCGGCGGACTTTTCTTCATTTGCGGCTGCTGAAGCGGAGCCCAAGGACTGCGGTCGAGCAGCCCTCATTTACAGGTTCCGGCGGATTCGCAGGTGGACCACCGGGTTTCCGGCTCTCCGGTTTGCTCCCAGAAAATTGCCGGCTAAGAGGAGACCGTAATTTATCATTGACTGGCTCGCTACGGAGAAATGTCGATGGGTATCCTCATTAAACTGGGCATCTCGCTGGTTGTTATGGCTTTTTTATTTATTGCCCCGATGGGTGCTCTGGATGCAGGCTCTTTGGCCATTAAAGACATCGCTCCGGAGTGGTATTTCCCTGAATGGTTGGGGACCAGTCTTCATGCGCCATCTTTCCAGGTGCTGGACACCACCAACAAATACGGGCGTTATGCCAAGACGAACAAGATCATCACCCTTAAAGACCTGATCAAGTTCCACGGACATTTCTGCGGCGGACTGGTGGAAAGCGCCGGGGCTTTGCGGATGGCTTTCGACCGCCTTTTTCCCGACGGCATCGTCGACCGCACCGATTTGCGCATCGTTTCCAACAATTCGGCTTGCGGCGGCGATGTGGCCGCGTATCTTACCGGGGCCAGGCTGCGCTTCGCCAGCCACCATATCGACAACGCCCTCAAGGAGAGCGAGTTTGTCATCCAAAAGGTATCCACTGGCGAAACCGTGCGGGTGCGCGTCAGGACGGAAGCCTACCCCACGGAAGTCAGGACTCAGATGAAAAAGATCGAATCCGGCAAATTTACTCCCCGGGAGCTGGACCGGTTTCAGGACCTCCAGTGGGATTATGCTCGGCGTCTGATAACCAGGCCCTTGCAAGAGTCGTTTATGGTGGAAAAGGTAAGTGACTACCAATGGCCTGAGCCCATTTGTAAGGACTTGGGGGAAAGAAGAGATAATGATTACAAAAATGCCCCCGAGAAATAAGGGAAGGCTTGGACGGCGTAAATAAATCAGGAGGTTTCACATGGTTCGGACAATTCTTTGGCCCACCGATTTATCCAGGAACTCGCTGAAATCCGTCAAACACGTGGTGTCGCTGGCGGAGAAGTACCAGGCAAAAATAATCATGCTGTATGTAACCACGGATTTAGCTTCCATGTTTGGCGGCTATGCCCACGAACCTGGCGAACATCATCTCCAACATTTTCAGGAGTGGGAAGTGAAGCAGGCCAAGAGCAAAATGCAGCATATTTGCGAAACTGAACTAAAGGCCTGCCCGAATATGGAGATACGGCCGGTCCAGGCCGAGAAGGGAAAGCTCCACCCTGCGGCCATATTTAATGGTGCTTTCCCGCCCGGGAAGCAAGACGTACTTCATCAGGAAGCCCAGTCCAGCAATGGCGGTCATGCAGAGGAACATCAGGGCGTCAATGGCAAAGTTGAGTTTGGTTTTATTCATGGAATTTGCCTTATGGTTTGGGGTCAATGGGTGCCACCGCAGAAGTAATCCTCCGGGAGGTTGAGCGCACGTGCCAATCCTCCCCCACCGCCCAGGCTGGACGGCCGTTGGCTGCCCGGAGTTTCATGGTGCGGTCTCCATTCACCTCCATGGCTAGGAGGAAGGGCTTTCTCAAGACGGAGATAAAGGAACCGGTGACCATCACCCGGTCTTTGGGAGCGATGGTTAGCCCTTGTTCTTTCATATAACCCTGGGGTGCCAGGATGGTGGTCACCTGCCCTTTAGGGGTCTTTAGCAGGGCGTGGACGCAATAATCGGCCCCGTTGCCGGCAAAGGCATGCTCCACCCGCACCACTTCGCCGGAGACAGTACCCACGGTTCCGGGATCGAACAGGGTGCTGTAATGGAGGCGCCGCCCACTCTGCGCCCATGATGAGGAGACAATGAACATCAGGCTTAAAAGCGCAATGGGCACAAGGTATAAGGGGCCGGGCTTTTTCATGGTTACCTACCTCTCAATTATTAAAATGCGGATAATCGGTTTCCTGCATATATAACAATGTAAAAAAAAAGAAGGCGGCGATCCCAAATTAACTTTTTCCGGATATTTAATTTTTATCCGTCCAGTCGGCGCTGATTGGGAGCAGGGTCGGCCGCCATCCTGGCCGACCCTGATTCGAAGTGGATTTTCATGGTTAATGGTCCTTTTACCGCCGTCCCTGGCCGGCCCAGGCCGGGACCCCGGCGGCATCCCGCAGCTTCAGGACCTGGCCGCCTTTTTTCACTTCCGCGGCAATGATTGTCGGTTTGCCCTGATAGGTGATCCGGGAGCCGGTGACCTCCACTTTATCCCCCTGGGTAATGGTCACAGCTTGTTTTTCCATGTACCAACTGGGCCCCAGGTGAACCGGGATCGTTTCTTTTTCGGTCTTCAGGGTAAAATGTACCCCGTAAGACATCCGCCTCCCGGGGGTGAATTTGTCCACGGTCACCACTTCGCCGCTGAGGGTTTCCACGGTTTTCGGGTCATACATCCGGCTGTAGGGATCGCCGGCGCCCCAACCGAGACCCTGACCGCGTCCCGGCCCCATGCCGGACTGAGCCCAAGCCGCGGTGGCGGCCAGGACCAGGGCGAGGATACCGATCAGACTGATGAACCTATCAAGTTTATTCATGTTGCTTTCCTCCTTAAATCAGTTGGTTATGGTAAGGCCGGAATGATTCCATCCCCGGTATTGTCCTTCACCCCTTTAACCTTCTCCCAACCCCAGCGGTTGGGAGAAGGTGGGGAAGAAGAAAGGACAACGGGGCGGCAACCTTCCCCCTTTTCACTTTACCAACTGCCGCGAGGTCCCATGGCCATGCCCATGCCCCGGCCCATGCCGCGGCCGGCACCGCGACCCATGCCCATGCCGGCCTGGGGACAGATCGTTTGCGCCTGCGACCGGAAAGCGGTGCGCTTCCCTTGGAGCTGATCTCTCAAGGCATTGACTTCTTGCTGCTTGGCCTGAATCTGGTTTTGGTCAGGGGTCTCAGACCTCCATAGGGCCGCCAACTCCGTCCTCTTGGCCATCATCTGTTTGCGCAGCCCCGCGGTGTCGTTCATGAATTGCTGCTTTAGATCAAAAAGCTGGGCGCTCTGCTCCGGGGTTACATTAGCATTCATACACCCCCAGCCACCGCCCCGGCCCCAGGCGGAATCCGCTGCCCCTAGACTCAAACCCAAGACCGCCAACAGAGATACAATTACCCAGGTCTTTCTCAGGATTTGTTTGTTCATGCTAATTCCTCCATCATAATTTGAATATCCGGGTATCCGGTTGTTATCATATAAAACCCTTATATCATCCGAATCCGGCGCGATCAAGGGTGATTTTTTTTTTCGGCAAGCCATCTAATGAGCTATGTGGCCACAATTTCTTGTTTTTTTATTTGACAACATGCGTTTATCCGGTTATAAAAAATTTATGAAAACCGAAGCCCGCCTCTTCAAGTCCCTGGCCGACGAAACCCGCCTAAAGATTCTCTGGCTGCTCATGGCGAAAGAGGAGCTCTGCGTGTGCGATATCATGGGGGTCCTGGGCATAACCCAGTCCAAGGCCTCCCGACACCTGCGCTATCTCTATTACCTGGGTTGGGTCAACGACCGCCGGGAGGGGGTATGGATGAATTACCGGCTGAGCGTCGCCCCCGGCAGCCCGGAGGACAAGCAACTGAAGCTGCTGGCGGATATCCTGGGTTCCCGCCCCGAGGCCCAGGCCATCAAGGATCGGTTGGAGCAGTGGCTGTCAGCCAAGACCGAGCCCAGGGACAACACTGCCGCAGCCTGTAAATGCTCCTGAAGGAAAAGATGCCCACCTTTTTCATAGGAGCAATTTTTTTATATTGACTTATTTGCTTAAACGGATGTATAGAAATGGTATGAGAGCGGAGGCCAGATTTTTCAAGTCCCTGGCGGATGAAACCCGCTTGAAGATTCTGTGGCTTCTCCTGGCGGAAGAGGAACTCTGCGTCTGCGATGTGGTCGGCGCTTTGGGCATTACCCAATCAAAGGCCTCCCGCCACCTCCGCTATCTCTTTAACCTGGGCTGGGTCAACGACCGCCGGGAGGGTCTCCTGATGAATTATCGCCTGTGCGTGCCGCCGGGGAGTCCGGGTGAGAAGCAGCTCCAGCTCCTGACCGAAATGTTTGCGCCTCATCCGGAGGCCCAGGCATTGAGGGCTCGGCTCCATGACTGGCTGGGAAAAAAGCGGCAAGCCAAGGTCAAGGAAGCGGCCGTAAATTCGGACGGGAGTTCTGTCAAGCTTGCGCTTTAATGAAAAATTTTTGTCGAAATATATCTAATAAAACGGATATACGAAAATCTAAATTAGGGGAGCTGATATGGCCGGCACGGTTGCCAAACGCTTGGGTTTCGTGGAGCGTTTCCTCACCTTGTGGATTATCCTGGCCATGGCCTTTGGAGTGTGCCTGGGCTACTTCATTCCGGGAACCGCCAAGTTCATAGACCGCTTCACGGTGGGCACCACGAATATGCCCATTGCCATCGGCCTCATCCTGATGATGTACCCGC
This sequence comes from Deltaproteobacteria bacterium, assembly GCA_016874945.1. GTDB lineage: Bacteria > Desulfobacterota > Desulfobaccia > Desulfobaccales > 0-14-0-80-60-11 > VGSO01. The sequence continues at coordinate 11,054 of VGSO01000011.1, read as the reverse complement.
CCCTGGCCCGGGTAAAATACGAGGAACTGCACCGGGTGTTCCGTCAGTTCAAGATTCTGGCTCTGTCCCTGATCATGAACTGGGCGGTGGGACCGGTGTTGATGTTTCTATTGGCTATCACCTTTCTCTCGGGCTATCCCGAATACGCGGTGGGGCTTATCCTGGTAGGATTGGCCCGCTGCATCGCCATGGTCATCGTCTGGAACGAGCTGGCTGGCGGCCACCGGGAATACTGCGCCGGCCTGGTGGCCTTCAACGCCATCTTCCAAATGGCCCTCTACGCCGTTTACGCCTACCTCTTCATCTCCGTCTTTCCCAAATGGCTGGGTCTGGCCTTCGCCCAGGAAATCCATGTGGGCATCCTGGACGTGGTGGTCACCGTGCTCATTTATCTGGGCATCCCTTTCTTTTCCGGGCTTTTAAGCTACTTCATCCTTGGAGCAATCAAAGGCCGCCAATGGTACGAAGAGAAATTCATCCCCAGGATCAGTCCCATCACCCTGATTGCACTCTTGTTCACCATCGTGGTGATGTTCTCGCTGAAAGGGGAATATATCGTCAACCTGCCCCTGGACGTGGTGCGCATCGCCATCCCCCTGGGTCTCTACTTCCTCATCATGTTTTTCCTCACCTTTTTCCTGGCCATGAAGCTCAAGGCGAGCTACCCGGTGTCGGCTACGCTGTCTTTCACTTCCGCGTCCAACGACTTCGAGCTGGCCATCGCGGTGGCCATCGCGGTCTTCGGGATTCACTCCGGCATGGCCTTCGCCACGGTCATCGGGCCGCTGCTGGAGGTGCCGGTTTTGCTTGCCTTGGTGCACGTGGCCCTGCGGTTCAAACAAAAATATTTCACTCCCCTAGTCTGCGAAGCATGTGGGCAGGAGGCGGGCCTCAGTTTTCTCTTCCGGGCCCGGCGAGCCGAAACCGAAATTTATCTCTGCCCCAATTGTGTGCATGAAACCATTCATGCCTCAAATAAGCCTGAATAGTCGCAAGGCTTCGTGGGACGAATCATAACCATCCACCTTAAGGATAACACCATGTTCGAAAAGATCGTGCTGGCCACCGACCTCTCCCCCGCCTGGGATGAAATCGTTGCCTGCGCCGGGGAATTCAAGGCCCTGGGCGCCACTGAAATCATCCTGACCCACGTGATCACCGTCCTCTTCCTGGGCGGGCTGGAGGCCACCCTGCGGCGTGAGGCGGAACCCAAGCTGGAGACACAAAAACAATTTCTCCAGGGCCAGGGCTTCAAGGTCAGCGTGGAGATGCCCACGGGGCTCCCGGCGTATTCCTTGAACGACGTGGCCCGGCGCTATGGGGCCGACCTTATCGTGGTGGGCTCCCACGGCAAATCCCTGTGGCGGGAGGCGGTGCTGGGGTGCTTCACCTGCGCCGTGCTGTATCACACCCAATTCCCCACGCTGCTGCTCAATGTGTATCTGAAAAAAGAATTGCCCAAAGGCTCCTGCCGTCTGCAGGCCACCCAACTGCTCCGCCATGTCCTGTTTCCCACGGATTTTTCTAAGGTCTCGGCGCGAGCCCGGGACGTAATGACCCATTTGGCTCCCCGGGGCATATCCCAGGTCACGCTGTTACACGCCCTGGATGTGCCCGGAGGCGAGGCCTATCCGCCGGGATTCCAGGAAATGGCGGAGGCCAAGGCCCGGGATTCCCTGGCATCCTGGACCGAGGGCCTGAAAGGCGCCGGCGTTCCCGTGGTGCGCGCGGTCTTTGACCCGGGCCACCCCCTGCCGGCCATTCTCCGGGTTCTGGAATCCCAGGACATCTCGCTTCTCGTCATGGGCACCCAGGGGAAGGGGTTTATCCAGGAAATCTTTCTGGGAAGCGTGGCCCACAACGTCTCCCGGCTAGCCCACTGCCCGGTGCTGTTGATTCCGCCGGCGACCCGGTAAATGAGCCGTATTGCGGTCGCAATGAGCTGATATTCAGCCACCCAAAAAGTGGCGATGAAAGAAGCGAAAGCAGGAAAACTCAATTTCTATAGGACCAAAAATATGAAATCGATGCGTTGCCAGATGGTGAAACTGCTTTTCCTGATAGCGGCATTTTTCGTGATTTTCCAGACGCTGCCTGCCTGGTCCCAAGGTTTGCCCCCTCCCCAAGGCAAACCGGCGCTCTACGAGTTCGGGGCCGGCTATTGCGTCTCCTGCAAGGAGATGGAAAAAGTCATGGCGGCATTGAAAACGACTCACAGCGACCAGGTGGAATTCCGCATGGTTTATGTGGATAAGGAAAAGGACCTGTTTCAACAATACAAGATTATGCTCATCCCCACCCAGGTCTTTCTGGACGCCTCCGGCAAGGAGGTGGACCGGCATATCGGGGCTCTCACCAGGGAAGAAGTATTGCAGAAGCTGCGGGAACTGAAATTCATCCATAAATGAGGAGACGATTTCATGGGATGGAGTGAATCTCTGGGCCAGGTCATGCAGACCCGCCCCATTCTGGCCTATGGGGCCTCTTACCTGGGCGGCGTGATCGCCACTGCCAGTCCCTGCATCCTGGCCAGCATCCCCCTGGTCATTGGCTTTGTGGGCGGTTACGCCGGGGGCAACAAGAAGCAGGCCTTTTTCTACTCCCTCACCTTTGTGGTGGGGTTGGCCGTGGTCATGTCGGCACTGGGCGCGGCTGCCGCGCTCATGGGCACCATGTTCGGCCAGGTGGGAGCCTACTGGTATTTTATCGTGGCGGCGATCCTCATCGTCATGGGGTTGCAGTTGGCCGGAATCATCAACCTGAAACTGGGCGGCAATGCCCAAAGGTTTTTGCCCCAGCGCACCGGCTTGATTGGCGCCTTGATTTTAGGGGCGCTTTTCGGCCTGGTACTCTCGCCCTGCGCCTCTCCGGTCCTGGCGGTGATCCTCACCCTGGCGGCGGTCCAGGGAAAGGTGGCCTACGGCAGCACCCTGCTCTTCGCTTACGCCCTGGGACAGGGGACGCTCATTTTGCTGGCCGGTACTTTTACCGGAGTGATCGAAAGTTACCTCCAATCAAAAAGCGCCAAAGTGGGCACCATGCTCCAAAAAGTGGCCGGCGGGCTGATCTTCTTTGCCGGGTGCTACATCTTTTTCCAGGGAATCAGGAATTGGTGATTCAGAGAGGATGAGAAGGCAGTTTGACCATGAAAGAACAGGATATCAAGGAAGTCATCAAGGAGCGTTACGGCAAGATCGCCCGGGGGGAAGTTACCTTTTGCTGTCCTTCCTGTGGCCCCACGGTGGCTGACCAGTCCCTGGCCGTGGGCTATTCCGCCGAGGATTTGGAGTTGGTCCCCGAATCGGCAGTTTTGGGATTGGGCTGCGGTAACCCCACCGCCCTGGCGGACCTTCAGGAGGGTGAAACCGTCCTGGACCTGGGCTCCGGCGCCGGCATCGACGTCTTCCTGGCGGCCAAAAAGGTGGGGGGGAGCGGCCGGGTAATCGGGGTGGACATGACCGAGGACATGGTGGCCCAAGGCCGTGTGCTGGCAGAGCAGCATGGTTTCCCCAACATGGACTTCCGCCTGGGCTACATCGAGCAGCTCCCGGTAGATGCGGGAACCGTGGACGTGGTCATCAGCAATTGCGTGATCAACCTGACCCCGGACAAGCTGGCGAGCTTCAAAGAGGTTCATCGCGTCTTAAGGCCCGGCGGGCGCATCCTCATCGCCGACCTGGTGACCGCAGGCGACCTGCCGCCGGACGTGCGGGCCAGCGCCGCGGCCTGGGCCGATTGCCTGGCCGGGGCCATGGGAAAAGAGGCTTACCTGGAGACCATCCGTCGCGCCGGTTTCTCGGAAGTGACTGTAGTCTCCGAATTCCCCTACGAGGCTCCGGGGATGGATGAACGTCTGCGCGGGAAAATCATCAGCGTCAAGGTGCGCGCGGTTAAAGGCCAATGATGGCTGAGAGAGTTGCTAGGCTTAGTCCTCTAAATCAATAAAAAGCTGTTCTTGAAGGAGAAGAAAAACCATGACTCAGAAAGATGTTGTAACTGTCAGAATCCTCGAACTTCCCGGGGTTTCGGGAGGATGCGCCTGCGGCAGCATGCCTTGCACCCCGGAGGCCGCAGCTATGTTTCAGCAAAAAATTGCCGAACTGCGGGCGGCTCTGGAAGAAGCCTATCCCGGCCGGACCAAAGTGGAGCATATTAATCTCAAGGAAAACCAGGAAGAAAGAGAGAGCGAAATCGGCCAACTCCTGGTCACCAAGAAATATCCCGGCCCCCTGGTGGTGATCGACGGGGAGCCCAAGTACGCCGGTTCTATCCAGGTGAAGAAGATCGTCCAGGGAGTTGGCACCATCTTAGGATAACGCAAAGGACAGAGTAATGGGAGAATTCCTGGAAACCACCTATGAGAAGTTCATCTTCAAGGTAAAAGTGGGCTATCTATACAGCCATGAAGAATTCTGGGCGAATTTTGAGGATGGTGCGGCCAGCGTGGGACTTACCGACTTCATGCAAAAGGCCAAGGGCGACGTGGCTTTTTTGGAGACCGTGGAGCCGGGGACTTTGGTCAAGCGAGGGGATGAGATCGGCAAGATCGAGACCATCAAGGCCACCTTCGGAATCATCTCGCCGGTGTCCGGCAAGATGGCGGAAGTCAACCCGGAGATGGACGCCAGCCCTTACCTGATCAACCATGACCCCTACGGAACCGGCTGGATTTACCGTATTGAACTGAGCGACCCCGATGCCGACAAGGCCCAACTCATGGATGCCAAGGAATACTTCGAAGCCATGAAGGACAAAATCGCCCGGGAGGCGAAGAAACTATATGGGTAAGAAGCACAAGAAAGTGGTGGTGCTCCCTTGCAGCGGCATCGGCAAGGTCTATGGCGCGGTGGCCAGGGAGACCATGTATGAACTGTTGGAACGGGTGCGGCCCGATACGGTGGCGACCACCTGCCTGCCGCTTCTGGTGATCAAAGACCCCGAAGCAGTGGCCCTGGTGACGGAAAACCCGGTGATCACCATAGACGGCTGCCCCAAGGACTGCGCCAAAAAGAGCGTGGAAGCCCTGGGCAAAGTGGTGGACAAGGCTTACGAGGCCATCAAGTTCTACAAAGAGCACAAGGACCTCAAGCCCGAGGGCATTGCCGAAGTGAACGAGACAGGCCGGAAGCTAGCGGCGGTGGCGGCGGAGGAAGTGACCGCGGAAGTGGACAGGCTGGCTGCCGGGGAGGGTGCGTGATGGACATCCAGGTCATGAAAGTGGGCGTGGTTTCCTGCAGCGGCGAGGAAATCCCCGAGGGCACCCTGTGCCGCCTGGCCTGCCGCAAGGTGCTGGATGAACGCCCCGGGGAAACCGTCACCATCTGCCTCCCGCTCTTTATCGCCGGGGGCGAGGAGGAGCGGACCTTTGCATCCAATTACCCCACCATCACGGTGGACGGCTGCGATAAGATGTGCGCCGCCAAGGCCACGGAGATGCTGTCGGGCAAGCCAGCCAAATCCCTCTCCATCCCCGAGATTCTTAAAAAGCACGGCTTGAAACCTCCCGAGAAGCTACGCCACTTCGGGCCGGAGGAAGAAGCCGCGGTCAAGGCCGTGGCCGAAGAGATCGCCCAGGCGGTGGACGAGGTGCTGGAGGAAGATTAGGGATGATCACGGACCTCCAAATGCGCGTTAAGGGCATGGTGCAACAGGGAGGCTTCACCTGAATGGCCTGCCCCGACGCGGTGCGCGCCGAATTGCTCAAGGTCAAGGGGGTGCTGGCAGTGACCTACCACCCTGACCAGGATTTGTTTTCGGTCCGGTTTGAATCCGTTCTGGTCACCCTGGAAACCATCTTTGCCGCCGTCTTCACCGCGGGCAAAATGATGGGGAAAGAATACCGTCCGGTAATCTTACCATAACCTCCGGATTCTTGCCCCTTAGAGGAGCTGTGCATGGCAATATATAAAAACAAAGTGGAATGGCGAGGCGAACATCTGGGCTACACCTGGTGCCAGAACGGCGTGGAAATGGAGTTTTCCGCGCCCCCGGACCTCTTCGGCAAGGCGGGGGTGCTCACCCCCGAGGACGCGTTTGTGGCCGCGGCCAACACCTGCTACTTCATGATGGTGGTCTGGGCCACGGAACGGTTCAAGATGGACCTGGTCTCCCTGGAAATCGACGCCGAAGGGGAGGTGGAGGAGCACCTGGATCGGACCTCCTGGTTTAAGACCGTGACCCTGTACCCCAAGATAGTGGTAAAGGGGAAGCCCAAGGAGATGGTGCAGCGGGCCCTGGACATGGCCCTGAAATACTCCACCATCTGCCAGTCTTTCAAGTCCGAAGTCGTCGTCAAGCCGGATATCGTGATCCAGTAAGGAATTCCTATGCCGGAAGTATACGATATCGCCTTTCTGGGAGGCGGCCCGGCGGGCTACCAAGGTGCAATCCGGGCGGCCCAACTGGGGGCGAAGGTGGCAGTGGTGGAGGAAAAATTTCTGGGCGGCGTCTGCCTCAACCGGGGTTGCATCCCCACCAAGACGGTGCGGGCCTCCGCCGAAGTGGGAAGGGCCATGCGCCGGGCCAGGGAGTTCGGTTTTGAGCCGGTGGAGGCGAAACCCGACATCCAGGCCATTATCGCCCGCAAGGAACGGGTGATTTCGGGGCTGCGCCGTAGCATCGCCGGGCTTTTCCAGGCCAGGCGCGTCGCTCTAGTGGAGGGCAGGGGCCGGTTCATAGCAGCGAACAAAATAGAAGTGGAGCGGGAGGGACAGAGTAGCCTGATTGAAGCCGCCAAAGTGGTGATCGCCACCGGCTCCCGGCCGGCCCGCCTGCCCCTGTTTCCCCATAGTCCCCGGGTCTTTCTGGCCGACGAGATTCTTACCATCGACTACCTCCCCAGGCACCTGCTGGTAGTGGGCGGGGGCGCGGTGGGGGTGGAGATGGCCGCCATTTTCCGGGAACTGGGCTCCCAGGTGACCCTGGTGGAAGTGATGGACCGCCTGCTGCCTTACGACGACGCGGAGATGGCGGAGTACCTGACCGGCGTGCTGAAGCGGCGCAAGATTGCGGTCAAGTGCGGCGTCCAGGTGTGCGCGGTTGAAGAAGAGGCAGGGAATTTTACCTGCCGCCTGGACGACCGGTCCGAACTGACTCCGGACACCATCCTCCTGGCCACCGGCAGGCGCTTCAACACCGAAGGCCTGGGTCTGGAAGAACTGGGAGTTAACCTGGATAAAGGGCGCATCGTGGTGGACGAGCACATGATGACCAGTATCCCCGGCATTTATGCCGCGGGCGACGTTATCGGCGGTTGGCTCCTGGCCCACGTGGCCTTTGCCGAAGGCATCTGCGCCGCGGAGCACGCCCTGGGTCTGGGAAGCAAGATGGACTATCACGTCGTCCCCCGCTGCACCTTCACTATACCCGAGTACGCCGCGGTTGGGGTTTCGGAAGCTGAAGCGGAAGCCCAATACCCCATCAAAGTGGCCCGTTTTCCTTTCAAATCCTTGGGTATGGGCCAGTGCCTGGGGGAACTGGAAGGTTTGGTGAAGATCATTGCCGATGCCCAGACCGACCAGGTCTTGGGGGCGCACATCATCGGGCCTCACGCCGCGGACCTGATTCACGAACTTGCCCTGGCCATGCGGGGCGGGCTTCCCAGCCGGATGATCATGGAGACCATCCACGCCCACCCCACCTTGTCCGAGGCCGTCGCGGAGGTGGCCCAGGCCCTCCACGGCCAGGCGATTCACAGTGCGCCGCCGGGAGGCGCGTGATGTCTCTGCCAGCTCCGGAATGGCTGATTTCTGAAGTGCGTCGCGCCAAGCAAGGCAAGGGCGCAGAGATGGTGATGCAAACCCGCGATCTGTTGGACCGCCTTAATTTGCCCACGGTGTGCGAGAGCGCCCGCTGCCCCAACCGGGGGGAATGTTTCTCCCAGCACACCGCTACCTTTCTGATTCTGGGCGATGTCTGCACTCGAGGGTGCGCTTTTTGTGCGGTGAAAAAGGGGAAACCTTTGCCGCTGCAAGTCGATGAACCCCAGCGCCTGGCAGAGGCGGTTTCGGAGTTGGGTCTGCGCCACGTGGTCATCACTTCGGTGACCCGGGACGATCTCCCGGATGGCGGCGCGACCCATTATGCCCGGGTGATAGCGGCCTTGCGGGAACATTGTCCCGGCGTCCGGGTGGAACTCCTGGCGCCGGATTTTGCAGGATCAAAAAAGGCTCTGGAAATGGTGTTGGCCGCCGGACCGGAAATCCTGGCCCACAACCTGGAAACCGCGCCCCGGCTTTACCCTCAGGTGCGGCGGGGCGCGGATTACCGTCGTTCCCTCAAGGTGCTGCAACAGGCGAAACAGCTTTTTACCCGGATCATCACCAAATCCGGCCTGATGCTGGGTCTGGGAGAGGAATCCGCAGAAATCGACGAGGTGTTGAAGGATTTGCGTGCAGTGGACTGCGACATGCTTACCCTGGGACAATATCTATCCCCCTCCCTCCACCATGTCCCGGCGGCCCGCTATGTGAACCCGGAAGAGTTTGACGGCTGGCGGCGGCGGGCCCTGGCCCTGGGTTTCAAGAGCGTGGCCGCCGGGGCCCTGGTGCGTAGTTCTTACAAGGCGCCCATGTTCTTTCGGGACCTGGTATGAAAACCTGGCGCTTGCTGAACACCGGGACTTTATCCTCCGCCTGCAACATGGCCATCGACCGGGCCTTGCTGGCCCTCCATGCCAACGGCAAGTCGCCGCCCACCCTGCGCCTTTATCAGTGGCGGCCACCCGCCGTGTCCCTGGGCTACTTTCAAAAGCGGCACGACCTGGACCTGGAGGCCTGCCGGCGCCTGGGTTATGAAGTGGTGCGGCGGCCCACCGGCGGCAAGGCGGTGCTGCACCTGGATGATTTGACTTATGCCGTTATTGCCGGCGCCTCCGAGGGGATGCCTTCCGCGGTCACTGCGGCCTACCACCTCATCGCCCAGGGACTGCTCCACGCCTTTCGTCTTCTGGGAATCGAGGCCCGAATGGGTCGGGAGCGGGAAGACCCCCAGTCCACGGACATCTGTTTCCTCCGGTGTGCCCGGGGAGCTATCGTCTATCGGAAGAAGAAACTGGTGGGCAGCGCCCAAACCTGGCATGCCTCCTCCCTGCTCCAGCACGGCTCCATTATCGTCAGGCCCCAGGTGGAGGCATGGCTGGCCCTGGTGCGGGCTGAAGGCGAATCTCCCGCGGCCTTGCGGGCCAGGCTTGTTGCCCGTCTGACCTCCCTGGAAGAAATCCTGGGGCGGCCGCCCAAACTAATTGAGCTGAGGGAGGCCGTGGGCCAGGGCATGGCCCAGGCGCTGGAAGTGGAGTTGCAGCCGGGCGAGTTAAGCGCCGACGAGTGGAGATTGGCCCGGGATCTGGCCAACCAGGAGGAGGAAAAACATCATGTCCCAACCGGACATCACCCAGATTTTCCTGGGCAGGTTCAAGGTGGGCATCACCGGCCTGAAAGAGGCCATTGAAGAGGCCAGGGCATTCAGGGAGCGGCCTGACGAAGAAATCGCCCAGGTCCTGTTTGATAGACTCAAACCCCGGAACTATATCCCCGCCTCGTCCCGGGAGGATTACAAACGGGCTTTCCTGCGGGAATTTAAGAAGGCCCTGGGCGAGACGGTGGTGGAGGAACGCACCGGGCTGAACATCAAGATCCTGGGACCTGGTTGTCCTTCTTGCGAGCGGTTGGAGCAGACCGCCATGGAAGTGCTGGTAGAACTGGGCCTCCCGGCGGAGGTGGAGCACGTTAGGGATATGAAGGAAATCACTGCGCTGGGGGTATTTGGCACCCCGGCCCTCCTGATCAACGACGAAGTCAAAGCCGTGGGCCAGGTACCCAACCGGGAAGCATTGAAAAAATGGCTGCAGGAAGTTGCAGCGGCACAAAGGTGAGCAGAGCGGAACTCTATGAAGAAACCCAGGGGTGTGGCCTTTGTGCTCTTGGCTTTGGCCGCATTAACGTGCAAGTAATTCTGAGCCTGGGGAAACCTGATGGACAAGGGAAAAGTTGTTGTCCTTCGAGCCTCTTGCAAAATTATGTAGCCGCAGGCTTCAGTCTGCGCCGGCACAGGCTGAAAAGCCTGTGCCACCGGATATTTATTTGAGCGCCCTAGAAAATTGTAGTTTCAAAATGAATTTTGCAAGAGGCTGCTTCGTTCCTTAATTTTTTTAACAATAATCCTTCCGAGAATGGGAGGGGTGACAGCCGCTGAGGTTCGGCCGAAGTTGCACCAGGTAGTCTATATTACTGCCACCGAGATTTGCGCCTGCTCCCGGGAAATTTGTACAAGAGGTGACCGCTTGATTGCGCAGATATTTGTCGGAGATCGGCGCAAGCTGCTTAAAGTCATAGACTTGGTTAAGGATGCAAAGGTTGCCGAACCCTATTTGGATAAACTCGACCAGGCTTTCCAGATCCCAATGGTGCTCTTTTTTGACTCCCGAGACCGGCTCCTCTGGCATACCGGCGGGGCCTTTTCCAAGGAGGCAATCCTCAAGAAACTGGGCGAATTCGGGAGGTAATGCCTCCATCGAATAGTGCAATAATAAATAACGGTTTGAAATTTCTGGTGAATGGAGGAATTTTTCATAATGGTTCGGAAACCCGTTTTTGCCTTCCTTATGATTCTTGCCGTCGTCTTAAGTAACACCATTTCTTTGGCGGGGCAGCCCAAGCTGGCCCAAGCTGTTTACCTTACTATGACCCAGGCCTGCGGCTGCATCCTGGACCGCTGCAAGGCGGGGGATTGGGTGGTGGAGAAAGTCTTTGAGGGCCCCAAACAGGGGCTGCTGCTACGCATTGATTATTCCACTGAGAAACCCAAGGCGCTGGAATACATCAAGAAATACCGCATTGCCATGGCCCCTGCCATCATCTTTTTGGACGCCCAGGGTAGCGAACTCTGGCGCGCCATGGGGGAACTGGACCTGAACCAGGTGCAAGGTAAACTCCGGGAATTCGGAGGGTAATACCTCCCGATAACGTCGAGAATGGGATAACTGCCAAATGGATCACACATCGGAAAAGGCTGCGGTCTTGGACCTGGAACCGAAGGAATCATATTGGATCACTGCC
>VGSO01000010.1 GCA_016874945.1 Deltaproteobacteria bacterium | reverse complement strand
TTTTCTTGGCCATGATTCCTCCTCGGTTTTCGCATTTCGCGTTGCGCCCGGAAAACGGGCGTGATAAATCACGCCCCTACCCATGACGCCTTTTGATTGCGGATTAGTTACTCCTCCCAGGCTCTCCAAGCCGGGAGTCCGGTTCCTTACTAATCGTTAAGGTAAGTACCTAGGTGGCGGCTGGCAAGAGTGAAAGTGGCATCAGAGTTCAAGGAAGGTTTGATAGCGGGCGCCCGCGAGGCGCCCCTGCAGGGCGAGACCCAATAACCGTCAATGCAATGCATGCAAGTTTAGGCGGGCACGGAGGCCCCCCACCCATTGAAAACTTAAGGGATTGGGGGTGGGGGCTTAGGGGAAGGGGTAAAACAGTATTATCCTTAGCCCCCTCCCCCAAATATCCCTGCTCCTGCCTCCCCCTTACTTCCGCCGCCAGCGGGGGCCGGCGGAGGTGTCGGTGATTTCCACCCCCTGGGCGGCCAGTTCCTGGCGGATCAAGTCGGCGGCGGCCCAATCCCGGCGTTTCCGGGCTTCTTCCCGTTCCATCAGGCGGGCCTCGATTTGGGCGTCTTGCAAAGCATGGGGAAAATCCATCACCCCCAGGACTTCGTCCAGTTCCTGGAGGCGGGCCAGGACCAGTGCCGCTCCCCGTCCCCCCAGCCGGCCCCGGTTCAGGTCCCGGTTGGTTTCATTGATAAAGGCGAACAGGGTGGACAACGCCCGGGATACATTCAGGTCGTCGTCCAGGGACGCGGTGAATTCTTTTTTTAACTGAAAAAGGCGCTCTTCCAGGTCTTCGCCGGCGTCGCCGCCATCGTCGGCCACCAACCCCAGGCGCTCCAGGAAGTGGTCCAGCCGGGCCCGGGTCTGGGCCGCAGCCTTCAGGCCGGCTTCATTAAAGGTCAAGGGCTTGCGGTAGTGAGTGGCCAGGAGAAAATAGCGCAAATCCGCGCCCCGGAAACCCCGGACCGTCAGTTCCCGGATATATACGGCGTCCTCGTCTTTCAGGGGCCGCCCCTCCTTCAGGACCCGCGCGCAATGGAGCCAGAGGCGGGCCAGGGGTTTGCCCGTGGCCGCGGAGAACAGGGCGTTTTCATTTTCCTCGTGGGGGAAGATGGACTCAATGCCCCCCACGTGGAAGTCCGCGGTGTCCCCCAGGTGAGCCAGGGCCATGGCGGCGCACTCCAGGTGCCAACTGGGGCGAACCTTGCCCCAGGGGGTGGAGTAGTAGAGGCCTTTTTTCAGCTCTCCCAGCTTGGCCCGCTTGAGCAGGGTGAAATCCCGGGGATTTTCCTTGGCGTATTCGTCCAGGTCCACGGTTTTCCCCACCTTGATCTTGCCCAGGTCCACCCGGGAGAGGCGGCCGTAATCTTTGAAGCGGGAGATGTCGAAATAGACGGACCGGAGCTTTTCGTAGGCGAAGCCCCTTTCCAGCAGGCGCTGGGTGAGATTGAGCATGTCGTCGATATGCTCCGAGGCCAGGGGGTAGAGGTTGCCTTCCTTAATCCTCAAAGTGTGCAGGTCCAGGAAGACCTCATGGCGGAAGTTTTCGGTGAATTCTGAAAGTTCCTGGCCTGCGGCCTCGGCCCCGGCAATGGCCCGGTCGTCCAGGTCGATGAGGCTCACCACCTGGCGGGTCTTGAAGCCCCGGAAGGCGAGATAGCGGTGCAGCAGGTCGGCGGCCACCAGGCGCCGGGCCAGGTTCAGGGACAGGGGGGTGTTGAGGACCGGACCGTCGGCAAAGATGGCGGCCTCTCCCGCCCGCAGCGGCTCGAAGGATTCCTTGCGCCGGGTGAAGACGCTGTAAAACCTGAGGGTGGGGGCTTCTTTTTCGGTGAAAAGCGGCGTGGACAGATACCGTTCGCCGCTGTCCGGGGCGATGGCCACGATGAGGCCGCTTTCCATCTCCCGGGCCTGGCGCAAAGCCACGGCCACCGCCGCGCCGGAGCTCATGCCCAGGAGCAGGCCCTCCTGGCGGGCCAGGCGTCGGGTGGTCTCAAAGGCCTCTTCGTCTTCGATGTGCACGATTTCGTCCACGTGGCTTTTTTGGAAAATCCCCGGAACGTAAGATTCTTTCAGGTTCTTCAGGCCCTGGATGGCGTGGCCCTGGTACGGTTCCACCCCCACCACCCGGATCTGGGGGTTAAGGACCTTTAGCCCCCGGTAAAGGCCCATGAGGGTGCCGGTGGTGCCGATGGTGGCCACCACCATGGTGACTTTGCCTTCGGTCTGCTCCCAGATTTCCCGGACGGTGTGGGCATGGGACGCGGGGTTGGCGGGATTGTTGAACTGGTCCACCAGGAAGTACTTGTCCGGATGCTCCCGGGCCAAACGGTAAGCCTCTTCGATGGCCCCGTCGGTGCCCATGTGGGCCGGGGTGAGGAGGATCTCCGCGCCCAGGGCCTTGAGGATGCGGCGGCGCTCCAGGCTGGCGGATTCGGACATGGCCAGGAGCAGGCGGTAGCCCTTCACCGCGCAGACCATGGCCAGCCCGATGCCGGTGTTGCCGCTGGTGGCTTCAATGACCGTCTTTTCCGAGGTCAGCTTCCCGGAGGCCTCCCCGGCCTCGATCATGGCCAGGGCGGGGCGGTCCTTGACGGAGCCGCCGGGATTGAAATACTCCAGTTTGACGTAGACTTCGACGTTGCGGTGGAGATTGAGGCGGTTCAGGCGGACAATGGGAGTGCCGCCGATGAGTTCCAGGATATTGTTCGCCTTTCTCTGCATGTCAAATCCCGAAATAGAAAAGGTCAAAGGGTTAAGGGGCTAAAAGAGAGGAAGAAAGAGGTAAGATAATCCTGTAAGCATCCCTGTTCCCATTTCTCCCTTTTAAACCGATTAACCTTCGAGCCTTTTGCAAAATTACCCCGTCTTTAGGTAGCCGCAGGCTTCAGCCTGCACCCGCACAGGCTGGAAAGCCTGTGCTACCGGATATTCTATAATCACCTTGATGAAATTTCAGCTTCAAATAGAATTTTGCAAGAGGCTCCTTCATTTCTCCATTTCGCCGGACAGGAAGCTGTTGATCATGTTGATCATCATGAGGACAAAATGCCGCCGGACTTCCGGGGCGCCAGCCAGGGCCCCCATAAGGCGGTGGACCAGGGCCAGGATGACCATGCCGGCTTCGGCGGGGGAGAGGCTTTCCTGACTAAAGCGTTCAAGGATTTCGTTGACCAAGGGGCGGACTAGTTCCGCCATTTGCTCATCAGTTACGGCTTGAGCTTCCATATCGGACATGCCGGATCGGACATGCCGGATCTCCCTAGGTGGGAAAAAAGTTAAGGGTGAAAGTAACATAAACCTGGGGCGTTTGCAAATCAGTAACCAGTAACCAGTAATCAGTAATCAGTAATCAGTGGTCAGTTGATAAAAAATGCCGCCTTGCAGGATAACCGCAAGACGGCAATTTAATACCAAAAACCGAAGACCGAAAACCGAAAACCGTCCTTTAAGGTCGGCCCCGGGATTTCTCGTACTGGTCGTAGATTAAGCCTCCCAGGGCGCCGGCGCCGGCGCCAATGGCCGCGCCGGCTGCGGGGTTACCCGCGGCCCAGCCGATGAGGGCGCCGCTGCCGGCCCCCGCGGCCCCGCCGGTGAGCACCCGCTGCTGGGTATAAGTCATGCCAGAGCAGGCCCCCAGCAAGAGGGAGGCTGCCAAAACCAGGACCAATGCTCGTTTCATTTCTTCCCTCCGGCCGGTTCTTCCGGCGGGCAGATGCTGGTGCAGCGTCGCAGGACCACCTCAATTACCGTGGCATCCTTTTTGCCGGGGTTTTCCTGATAATATTTATCCACCTCCTGGATGATATGGTCGATTTTCTTGGTTTTCAGTTCATCCACAAAGGCCCGGGAGACACAGGGCGCTTTGTCTTTGTTGGCGGCCACTTCGAAGTCGGCCAAATTGCCGATGCCTTTAATGAAGCCCACTTTGGCGTCAAAGGAGAGCTGGGGCCATTGGGTGCCGTCCCACATGAACGCTCCCTGGGCCAGGACTCCGGCGCTCATAAGCAGCAGCACGGACACCGCCGCGGCCGCTATCGGTAAAATTTTGGCTTTCATAGGCAGTCCTCCGCAAGCTTAGGGAAGTTGGGCGATCGCGCCGCCCAAAGTTTGGATTTATGGCCGGCCCTGGGATTTCTCGTACCGGTCGTAGATGTAGCCGCCCAGAACTCCGGCTCCGCCGCCGATGGCCGCGCCGGCCGCGGGGTTACCTGCGGCCCAGCCGATAAGGGCGCCGCTGCCGGCGCCGATGGCCCCCCCGCTCAACATCCGCTGCTCGGTGTAGCTCATGCCGGCGCAAGCTCCCGTAATCAGGGCTGCCGCCATGACCAAAACCAGCAGGCCCTTCATGGCTTTTTTTCCTTCGGGGGGTCCGCCGCACAGAGCTTGGTGCAGCGCTGGAGAATCACATCGATTACCGGAACCTTGGCCCGGTCCGGTTTCTCTTTGTAATACTGGTCCACTTCGGTCACGACCTGGCCCACGGTCTTGGTTTTGAGTTCGTCCACAAAGGCCTTGGAGATGCAAACCGCCCGGCCGGAACCGCCCATGGCGGTTTCAAAGGAGGCCATGTTGCCGATGCCCAGGACGTAGGCCACCTTAAGTTCCTGGGTCAAGTCTTTCCAGTGGCTCCCGTCCCAGGCCACCATTTGGGTCTGGGCCAAAGCTGCCGGGGCCAGGGCCAGGAGGATGGCCAGCCCCCAAGCGAAAGTTTTGCGGTTAATCCTTTTCATAGGGCTTACCCCCTCGATGGGAAAAAAATTATGGGTTTATCCCATTTCAACCTTCATCGGGGCCGGGTTCGGCTGCGGGGCGTTTTTTCTTAGGGGTTTTGGTGGCTTTTTTCTTGCCGTCTTTACTATTTTTAGCGGTCTTGGCGGTTTTGGCGGTCTCATCTTTTTTCTTGACCGCCTTTTTCCCAGCCTTTTTCTCGGCCTTAGCCGGGTCCTTGGTTTTAGCCTTAGCCTCCTTAGTCTTGGTCTTGGTCTTGGTCTTGGCCTTGGCCTTGGGCTTCTCCTCCTCGGCTTTTTTGGGGGGAGACGGTTCTTTAGTGTCCGGGGACTCCAGCGGCCGCGGCCCTTCCAGCATGGGAGGTATGGGCGGCGGCTTCACTTCCCGCTGGGTCTGGCCGGGGCCGGTTAGGCTCAACAGAAACAGCCCCGCCACGGCCATAACAAGGAATCTATTCATCCATTACCTCCAACCTTCTTAAGATTGGATACAAAGGAGGGATTCGCACCCGGGGCGGATCCGAATCCCTGCCTCTTTAACCTAGGGAAATCATCAACCTTAATCAGCTTCTTTTTCTTTTTTAGGCTTGGTCTTTTTGGTTTTCTTGGTCTTTTTCTCTTTCACCTTCTTTTCAGGCTTTTTGGCCTTTTCAGGTTTTTTGGCCTCTTCCTTCTTAGGTTCTTCCTTCTTGGGCGCCGGAGCCTTTTCTACCATCGGCGCCGGCCCGGGCGCGGGCGCCTCTTTTTTCTCCTGGGCCCAGCTTCCCCCTTGCAGACCCAACAAAAACGCCCCCACAGTCACCACGGTCAAGATTTTTTTCATGATGCCTCCTCCCCTCTTATAAGGACTTAAAATAATCAGTGGTGGCGGTGCAGGGACTTGAACCCCGGACACTGCGGATATGAGCCGCATGCTCTGACCGACTGAGCTACACCGCCCCTCTTGAAAATATATTAGGCAATGGCGGGTCTGTCAAAGGAAAATTACGGGAGGGCCGAAAGGGGAACTGCTTCTCCGGCCCCCCCGAATTCGACCCCCGTTGGAATTCTCCCTAACACTTAGACCTGATATTTCCTCTAACAATAAGAGAGGTTTTTGGCATTTTTTGTCAGGGAGTTGAGTTATAATTTATCGGGTCGCATTAGACTCGGCAATATCTCCGCAGAGGAACTCATGAAAAGATTCTGGAAACCATGGGGAATTATCTTGTTGGTATTGGGAATGGCAGCCCTGGCGGCCGCCGTTAAGCCCGCATCCACCCAGGGACGCCCTGACCGGCCGGAGGGCAAAGACAAAACCCTTTCTCCCTATTTCGTGGTCTTGACGGGCGATCCCCAAAAGGATCTCCTGCCGCTGAAGAGCACCCGGGCCGAGGTCAAAATCGCCGGCACGGTGGCGGCGGTCAAAGTCACCCAGGTCTATCAGAATCAGGGGCAAAAGCCCCTGGAGGCCATCTACGTCTTTCCCGGCTCCACCCGGGCCGCGGTGCATGCCATGCGCATGACCGTGGGAGAGCGGGTCATCGAGGCTGAGATCATGGAGCGGGAAAAGGCCCGGCAGACCTATGAAGAGGCCAAGAAGGAGGGCAAGACCACTTCTTTGCTGGAGCAGCAGCGGCCCAACGTCTTCCAGATGAACGTGGCCAATATCCTCCCGGGAGAAGAAGTCAAGGTGGAACTCAATTACCTGGAGCTGCTGGAACCCGAGGAGAACGTCTATGAATTCGTCTTCCCCACCGTGGTGGGTCCCCGTTATTCCAACATGGCCGCGGCGGGCGCCCCGGAAACGGAAAAATGGGTCAAGAACCCCTATCTCCATGAAGGCCAGGGCCCGCCCTACACCTTCGGGCTGAGCGTGGACATCCGGAGCGGGCTCCCCTTAAGCCAACTGGCCAGTCCCAGCCATGACATCGAAGTTAAATATGCCGGCCCCGCGGCGGCCACCGTCAGCCTCAAGGACGAAAAGACCGGGGGCAATAAAGACTTCGTGCTGCGTTACGCCCTCACCGGGGACAAGATCCAGGGCGGCATGCTGCTTTATCCCGGCAAAGACGAAAACTTTTTCCTGCTGATGATGGAGCCTCCGGCCCGGGTAAGCGCCGACGCGGTGGTGAAGCGGGAATACATCTTCATCGTGGACGTGTCCGGCTCCATGCACGGCTTCCCCCTGGAAATCAGCAAGACCCTCATGGAAAACATCATCAATGGCCTGAAACCCCACGAGTTCTTCAATGTCCTGCTGTTTGAGAGCAACAATGCCGTCCTGTCCGAGTCCGGGTCCCTGGCGGCCACGGAGGATAACAAGCGGAAGGCCGTGGGCTTTATCAAGGAGCAGCCGGGAGGCGGCGGCACCCAAATCCTGGCGGCCCTGAACCGGGCCCTGGCCCTGCCCCGGACCCCGGACACCTCCCGCATCGTGGTGGTGGCCACCGACGGCTACGTCCATGTGGAGCCTCAGACTTTTGAACTTATCCGGGAAAAACTGGGGGAGGCCAACCTCTTCGCCTTCGGCATCGGCAAATCGGTGAACCGCCACATCATCGAAGGCATGGCCCGGGTAGGTCAGGGCGAGCCTTTCATCCTTCTCAATCCCCAGGAGGCGGTCAAGGAAGCGGCCCGGTTCCAGAAGTATATCCAATCCCCGGTCTTGACCGGCATCAAGGTGACTTACGAAGGCTTTGACGCCTATGACGTGGAGCCTCTGAATCTCCCCGACCTCTTTTCCTTGCGGCCCCTTACGCTCCTGGGCAAGTACCGGGGGAGTCCTTCCGGGAACATCGTGGTGAAGGGGAAAACCGCGTCCGGGGATTTCCAACAGAAAATTCAAGTGGCGGAAGGCCAGGCCAGCCCGGACAATGCGGCGCTGCGTCTCCTGTGGGCCCGGAAACGCATCAACCGCGTGGGGGATCTTACCCATCTGAAACGGGGTAGAGACGAAGGGGCCATCAAAGAAATCACCCAACTGGGGCTGAAATACAGCCTCATGACCGCTTACACTTCCTTCGTGGCGGTGGACAAGGTGAAGCGGGCCGACGGCCAGGTGGTGACAGTGAAGCAGCCCCTCCCCCTGCCGGAAGGGGTCTCGGACCTGGCGGTGGGCGGCCACGCTCCCGGAGCCAAGTATAAGATGGGGCCCACGGCCAGCCTGGCCAGGCCTCCCGGCCCCATGGCTTTAAAGGAGGAAGTGGCGCGTCCTCCCACTGTCGTCAAAGAAAAGCCCTCCCGGCCCGCGCCGGGGCTGAAGGTGGCGGTGCAGATCCTGGGGGTTAAGGGCAAAATCGACAAGAGCCAGTTGAAACAGGTCCTGGACGCCGAAGCCTTCCGACTGGCGGCCTGCTGCGAGGATGCCCGCAAGAGCGGCGTCAGGCTGGCCAAGGAGATAACCCTGGTGTTCACCATCGGCCCGGATGGCAAGGTGGCCGGGGAGATCCTGCCCAAGCCCCCGCTGGCCAGCGAAGCGTTGACCCAGTGCCTGAGCCAGGCGGTGCAGGGCATCGCCTTCCCCCGCCCGGCCAAACCGGTGGTGGTCACGGTGAAGCTGGTTTTGAAAGATAAATAATACCTCACGTCACGACGCCAAGACGCTAAGATTAAGGGCACTGCTTAGGCCGCGCCCTTAATTATTTTGCTTTGGACTTGGCGTCTTGGCGTGAGATCCTATTGCGCCACGATATCGGCCAACTCGGCAAAATGGCTTACGATAACATCCGGCCCCGTGGCGATAAGGGCTTCCGGGTCGCCGTAGCCGTAGGTCACTGCCGCGGTGAGGGTCCCGGCGGCCTTGCCGGCCAACACGTCCGCGGGCTTGTCCCCCACCATGAGGGTGCGGGCCGGTTTGGCTCCCAACTCCCGGATCACCGCCAGCAGGGCCGCGGGGTCCGGCTTCAGGGGCAACTCCCCGGCGCCCCGCAACGCGGCGAAAAATTCCCGGATGCCCATGACCTGCAGCACCAACTCCGTCAGGCTGTGGCGTTTGTTGGACAGGACCGCCAACTTTTTGTCGGCCAGGCGGGGCAGGGTTTCTTTGACGCCGGGGTAGAGGCGGGTCCGGTCGCCGCAGTGCTGGAAATAGTGTTCCAGGTAAAGAGCCAGACCCCGCCCCAGGAGTCGGGGATCTTCCGAGCCCAGAAAGCGCCGGGCGAAGGCGCGCTCCCCCCCGCCGATCATGTCCCTGACGGCTTCCGGGGGATGTTCCGGCAGGCCCAGTTGGCGGCAGGCGTAACTGGCGGCGTCGGCGATATCCGGCAGGGAGTCGGCCAGGGTCCCGTCTAAGTCGAAAACTATTAGGTCGATTTCGGAGGGCTTAATTTTTGAGTGCATCACATCTTAAAGGATAAGGAGAAAAGGGGAAAAGGTTAAGAGGAGAAAGGGGAAAAACAAAAAATAGACACAGATTGTGCCTTTGCTCCGGAGAAGAACCAACGCTTAGAATTATCGATGCTCAAATTAGAACAAAATCTCCCTCCCCCTTGAGGGGGGAGGGCTGGGGTGGGGGTGGCGAAAATTATTTTTCCCTTCGGTAGATCCGCCTTTTCCCCACCCTCCCCCAAACCCCCTCCAAGGGATGGGGCTTTTTCGGGGGGTCCATGGCCTAATCCCGTTTGCTAGGGATATGGACTGGGGATAACTTCAAAATCCGGAGATAAAGCAATAATCAAAAAATAGAAAAAGGCGTTTCCTTTTAATCTTTTAACCTCTTCACCTTTTAACCCTTTTATCTTTTTTCCCTCCATGTAAATCCGCATAACTGGGCAGCACCCCCAGGCCCTGGGCGCTTGTCACCGCGGAGATGATGGCCTGCTCCAGGGTTTCTTCCGCCAACACCCCCAGGACGTGGAGGTCCGCAGTGACCTCGGGGTGGGCCAGGACAAAGACCGCGTCGCCGTCAAACAGGGTGTGCACCGGGCGGATACAGCGGGCCAGGGCGTTGTGCCCCATCTGGGCGATTTTCTGGGCCTCTTCCCGGGTGAGACGGGCGTTGGTGGCCACCACTCCGATGGTGGTGTTGCTGGGTTCGCCGAAGCGCCGGCGCGCCATTCCCTGGCTCAGCAGGCGGACGGCATTGGCGAAGTCGCGGCCGTCCGTGGCGGTGCGGGCCCCGGCCAGGATGACCCCGGTGCGGGGGTCCACCACGTCCCCCAGGGCGTTGACCACCGCCAGGGCGCCCACCTTGAGCCCGTCCGGCCCCTCTAAGAAAGCGGTGCCCAGACCGCCCTTGGTGGCATGGGTGATGCCCAGGAGTTTACCCACCGTGGCCCCCACGCCGGCCCCGATGGAGCCGTCCCCCTGGGGTTCAGGCCGGGCCGCCTGGCAGGCGGCGTAGCCCATGGCCTTGTCGGGCCGCACCCGGCAGTTCCCCACCGAGAGGTCGTAAATCACCGCAGTGGGCACGATGGGCACCCGGGTGATGGTGACGTCGAACCCCCGGCCCCGCTCTTCCAGGAATTCCATGACCCCGCCGGCCGCGTCCAGGCCGAAGGCGCTGCCGCCGGAGATGAATACCGCGTGGATCTCGTTGACGATGTGGTAGCTCACCAGGGCGTCCAACTGGCGGGTCCCCGCGGCGGACCCCCGGATGTCCACGCTGCCCGCGGCGCCCGGCGGGCATAGCACTACGGTGCAGCCGGTGACGTTCTTAAAGTCGCTGGCGTGGCCTACGGAAAACCCCGGAACCCGAGTGATCATGGTTGATTATCCTATCTTGGGATACAAATCTTGTAAATACAAAAATTATTTGGGCGCAACTCACATGGCGCCCCTAATCCTTTGGCGGATCAGCGCAAAACCTCCCAAATCTCCGGTCTGACTTCATGACCGTCAGCAACTCTTACCCGGTCTTTTTGGCAAGCTTGGCCGCCATCCTGGCATTAAACTTGGCGGCATCGATGACAAATCGATGGTGGAAGCCTTCGGAGATTTGGTCGAAATCGTCCTCGGCCAGGATGTAAAAAGTGAGTTTCCGACCTTCCACATTCTCCAGCCTGCCTTTCACGGTGACGGTCAACCCGGCTGGGGTGGCGGCAGAATGGTTCAATTGAAAATCTATGCCCACCGTTTGCTCTTGGGGCCAGTCCAGGTGAGGGTTAACCGCCTTGATGCAAGCCCATTCGATCAGCCCCACCATATAGCCGGAGGCCAGGACTTTGGGCATGAGCTGAAACTCCGGCGACTCCGGCAAGAGAAAGGGAACGGTTCTTTCTTCCGGCACTTGGAACTGAAACTCAAAGGTCAGGCCCGACTTCAGAGAAGGTTTCATGGCGGCGTCCTCCTGCTGCGATTTTTCTTGATTGTACAGCAAGAATTATATTAAGAAAAATTAATTAATTTAATGAAAAAGATTAGAGAGGATTATATATGGAATGGCAGCAGATCATCAGTTTCCACCAGGTGGCCCGGCTGGGCAGCTTCACCCGGGCCGCGGAAGCCACCTTCCGGACCCAGTCGGCCCTGAGCCAGCAGATCAAGGCCCTGGAAGAAGAGCTGGACTGTCAGCTCTTGGAAAGAATCGGGAAAAGGAAGCTGCGCCTCACCGCCGCGGGAGAAAAGTTCTTGCGGTTTGCCCAGGGGACCCTGGAGGGCTACGGCCGGCTTAAGGAAGAATTAAGCGAAGCCAAAGGCATGCAGAAAGGCTTCCTGAAAATCGCCGCGCCCTTCACCACCCTGTACCATCTGTTTCGGGAACCCTTGCAGGCCTACATGGAACAGTTTCCCCAGGTGCAGTTGAGCATCCTGGACCGCTCCCAACCCCAGGTCATCGACTTGGTGAAAGCCGGAGACATCGATTTCGGCCTGGCCCTGGAATCCCTCATCCCCAAAAATCTCCACATCCGGCGGTGGAAGAAGGTGGAAACGTTCCTCATGGTCCCCCCGGGTCATCCCTTGACTGCCGCCGGGAAGGTGACCATTCAGGAAATTTCCCAATACCCCTTAATCCTGCCCCCCAAAGGTTACAAATCCGCCGGCCGCGCCACCCTGGAAGGGTTCCTTAACAAGCAAGGGATTGATCACCACGTGGTCATGGAATCCTCCAACGTGGAGTTGAGCTCCCTCTACGTGGAGCTGGGTTTAGGGGTGTCCTTCGCCACCGTGGCCCCGGACCTTCTGCCCCTGACCGGGAGAAAACTGTCGTTTATCCCCTTGAGCCGCTTATTTAAACCGGATTACCTGGCGGTGGTCATGAGACGGGATAAAATCCTGGCCCCTTATAAGGAGGCGTTTGTGACGATATTGATTGACAAGCCGCCAGCCGCCAGCGGCCAGCAGCCGGATAAAGTCTGAAGGGTTTGTTGTCCTGGCTGCTGGTGGCTGACTGCTGTTGGCTGCCCTCACGGCGCCATTTGCACCTTGCCGTCCTTAATGGTCAGGACGTAGATGTGGGCCTCCTCCTCCCGGCTGGGGCTGAAGCCCCGGAACCAGGGGATGTCAGGGTAGGTCTTGGCGGTGTGCAGGAGATGGGGCAGGTTGCTCCGGTCCAGGGTCTTCTCCGATTCCAGCAGTTTGACCAGGAGCCGGGCCACCACGAACCCCTGGGCCGCCAGGTAGTCGGGGTCTTCCCCGTACTGCTGCCGGTAGGCGGCCACGAATTGCTGCACTCCGGAATTGGAGTCTCCGGAAAAAAAGGCGTCGGGGAACAGCACACCCTCCAAGGCCCGGGCCTGGGCCGGGGAAATCTGGGGTTGGTGCATGAGGTTGGTGCCCAGGAGGCGGGCGGGCTTCCAGGGGCCGGAGGCCAGGCTGTCCGCCACTTCCGCCGCCACCGCGAGGTCATCGGGGATGAAGAGGGCCTGGGCCCCGGCCGCAGCGTCTTTGAGGACGGCCAGGACGGGGGCGAAGTCATGGGTTCCGGGGGCGTACGACTCCTGGGCCGCCAACTCGCCGCCTTGGGCCTCCAATTCTTCCTGAAATTGTTGGAGAAAAGTGCGGCCGTAGGAGGAATCGGGGTAAAGGACGGCATAACTTTTCAAGCCCAGGTTCCCCAAGGTATAACGCAGCAGCGCCCACACCTGCTGCCGGGGAGTGATGAATGCCTGGAAGACCATATCCCCGGTCTGGGTCAGGCCGGACTTCTGAGAGAGCGCGATGAGGGGGACTCGGGCGGCCTGGGCCGCTTCCGCCGCGGCCTGGGCCACGCCGGCGGTGAGAGGGCCCAAAATCGCGGTGAGGCCCGGACTTTGGGCCAGGTCCCGCACCGCCTGGGCCGAGGCGCCCGGATCATTGCGGGTGTCCCGGAAGGTCAGTTCCACCGCGGCGCCCTTAACCGCCAGTTCCATCCCCTGGCGCACCTTCTGCCCCACGTTGCCCATTTCCCCGGTCAAGGGCAGCAAGACGCCCAGGGACCGGCGGGCTCCCGCCAGCAGGCGGGCCCCCGTCGCAGCCTCGGGGCTGGCGGGAAAGCGCTCCTGGAGGGTGTTCACCCACTTTTTGGCCTCCTCCAACCGGCCGGCCTCCTGGGCCAGGCGGGCCAGGCGCAGCAGCAGGGCGGCGCTCAAGGGCGTATCCCGATACATTTCGGCCAGGCTTTGGAGCTCATCCGGAGCGGCCTGCTCCACCAGGCGGGTCTTTAAATCGTCAAACCACTCCTGGTCCCCCGCGGGCAGGTCCTGGGCCGCCAGACGCAGGCGAGTGAAGGCCTGGGCCACCTGGCCCTGTTTCAGGGCGATCTCCGCCAGCAGGGCCTGGGTGGAAAACCATAAAGACCGGGGAAGGTCCCGGGCGGTCAAGCTGTCCAGGATCTGGGCGGCCTGTTGATACCGGCCCAGCTTGAAGTGAGACTGCCCCAGGCCGTACCGGGCCTTCAAGGCGATTTCCGGGGCCGGCTCCCGGGCCAGGAGGGTCTGGTACCGCCTTAAAGCCCCCTGCCAATCCCCCAGGAGTCCCAACAATTCCGCCTCCCGCAGCCGGGCCGCGGTGGCGTGCCCTCCCTGGGGGTGGCGTTCCAGATAAGCGGTGTATTGTTGGAGGGCCTGGCGATAGGCCTGGCGGCGGTAAGAGTTTTCCGCCTGCTGGTAAAGCGTCTCGTCCTCGGCTGGTTGACTGATAGGCGGCGGAGTCAAGGGCGGCAGGGGGACGCAGGCCGCCAGCGGCCAGAGAACCAAAACCAGCAATGGAAGTTTGCTCAGCAAATCTTTCATGTTAATCATATCCGGTCTGATGGCATGATAGTTAACAACTAAAAATAACAGATTTTTTGGGGAAGGAAAACACCATAGGGAAAATCAGGGCGTCGATGCCCTTCAATTGATGTCAAGAAGAACTCGGGTGTAAGAAATGCTCCTAAACTGGCTCCGGATTAGAATTTATACGGAAAAGAGCTTGACATTTTCTTCTCCTTGGCATAAATTATTTTAATTCGGGAATGAACCCCGGAAGGTTTAAGAAACACAGCGTTGACCAATAAGCCACGAAGGCTCGCGGCGCCAGCAGGCGCCAGGGTTTCGTGGCTTTTTTTATTCCCTGCGGACTTGCCATGAAGGAGTCAGCTCGCGGGCAAATCATCGTTATGGGCAAGCAGGGTGGCGGCTGAATTTGAAAAACGGTTAGGAGAACAAAAAATTGAGGTCTAAAATGCGAGTCTGGTTGTTCTTGCTATCGATCTGTTTGGTTTATCCGGCAACGGGGTGGATTAGCCCTTTAAGCGCTGCCGAGGATAAGGGAATTTCCGAAACGACCTCAAAAGAGGGGGCAAAACCCCAAGCCGCGGAAGAGGTTAAAGAGGAAGCAAAAACGGCGGAAAAAGGCGAAAAGAAAGAGGAGGCCAAAGAGGATGAGTGTCCCGCCACCTTCGGGCCCATCATCACCGACACGGCTATCCCCATTGAGAAGGGTAAGTTTGCTATCCAGCCAACCTGGGGACTGAGCTTTGTCACCCATAATTTCAGTCCCAGCTGGCGGAGGGTGTCGGCAGGGGGCGATTTCCAGTCCTTCGGCATGAGCTGGAAGTTTACCTATGGCCTCATCAATAACCTGGAAGTGTATGCGGTGATTCCCTACATCCATAACTGGGCCGGTAATGCAAATGAACGTGGGCCACAAGGCGAACGTTCCGCCGATTTCGGCGGCATCGGTGACATCAGCCTGACCTTCAAGTACCGTCTGGTGGAGGAGACCCAGGCGCTACCCACGGTGAGCGCCATCTTTACCCCAACCTTCCCCACCGGTCACTCTCGCCACCTCAACCCCGGGCGTCTGGGCGCCGACGCCATCGGCGGGGGCGCCTATGCCTTCACCACCGGGGTCAATGTTTAAAAATATCTCCGGCCATTTATTCTCTATGGCAATTTCTGGTACACTTTCCAGACGGATCATTCCACCGATGACGTGGATGGGTTGGGCAACCCCATCGAGAGGCGCAATCACCCCCGGGATTTTATCACCGTCAACCTGGCGGCGGAGTACCCCATCACCAAGAAATGGATCGCCCTCCTGGAGTTGACCAGCACCTGGGATGCCGGGCGCCTGGTCGGCCACAAAGCCAACATGTCGCCTACCGCCCTCCTCTCCCTGTTGCCGGGGATCGAGTACATGGCCACGGACAAATTCTCCCTGGCCTTGGGGGTAAATATCGACCTGGCGGGAAAAGACACCACCGCCAACATAACCCCTTTATTTTCCATGGTGTATGCTTTTTAAAAGTCCCGAAAGGGGGAACATCGTATGAAACGGTGGCAGATTGTGGGAACCTTGGTTTTGGGCGTGGCAGTTTGGTGCTGGGGGCTTTCCGGGCCGGCTTGGAGCCAGGGCCGCGGCCAGGGGTTCCGGTCCTGTCCCTATACGCCTTATATGTGTCCGCTGAAGGCTGACTGCAAGCCCTTTGACGAGAGCGGCAAGGTGGTGCAGGTGCTTGCCGAGACTCTGGAAGACAGCATGTATCCGGGCATGGCGATAGTGGTGGACACCAAAACCCAGGGGCGGGTCCACGTTCACCTGGGCCCGGCCTGGTACCTGGAGCGCCAGGAGTTCCACCTCAAGCCCGGAGACGAAGTGCGGGTAAAAGGGGTGTGCGAAAAGAAGGACGGCAAGACCAACGTCATCGCCTACGAGCTGACTCACGGGGATTTCGTCCTGCACCTGCGCGATGCTCAGGGGCGCCCCCACTGGGAAGCCTGGCGCAAGCGCTGATTACCGAGGCGCCATTTCCCAGCTATTGCTGACGACAAATGCCATGGGAGGGTTACAAAGCCCCCTATCCATAAGGAGGATCCATCATGCATATGGCCGACGCCTTGATTTCCCCGGCCGTGGGCGGCGCCATGTGGGCCGCCACCGCGGGTCTCACCATCTACAGCGCCAAAAAACTCAAGGAAAACGTGGATGAACACATCGTCCCGCTGATGGGAGTCCTGGGAGCGTTTATTTTCGCAGCCCAGATGATCAACTTCACTATACCGGCCACCGGCTCCAGCGGCCATCTGGGGGGAGGGATGATCCTGGCCATCTTGCTGGGCCCCTATGCCGCTTTCCTGGTCATGGCCTCAGTCCTCACCATCCAGGCCTTATTCTTTGCCGACGGGGGGCTTTTGGCCTTGGGGTGTA
Organism: Deltaproteobacteria bacterium; assembly: GCA_016874945.1. Taxonomy (GTDB): domain Bacteria; phylum Desulfobacterota; class Desulfobaccia; order Desulfobaccales; family 0-14-0-80-60-11; genus VGSO01. Next base: position 2,887 of record VGSO01000010.1, on the reverse strand, counting down.
ACATCTTTAACCTCGGTTTTTTCCCCTGTTTCATTGCGTATTCATTCATTTATAAGAAGATTGTGGGAGAACAGCCCACCCGAGGCCGCATTCTCTTGGGAGCCATGGTCGCCGCCATCCTGGGGCTGCAAATGGGGGCGTTGGGGGTGGTGCTGGAAACGCTATTCTCGGGCAATTCGGAGCTGCCCTTTTCCACCTTTCTTCTTTTGATGCTGCCCATTCACCTGGGTATCGGCATAATAGAGGGTCTGGTCACCGCGGCAGTGGTGACCTTTGTCTGGAAGGCGCACCCGGAAATCGTGACCCTGGCGCCTTCCTCCCCGGCCAAGGCGCATTCCCATAAGCCGTTGTTGATCGGGCTGGCGTTGTTTGCCGTGGTTGCCGGAGGCATGTTGTCCTGGTTCGCCTCCACCCACCCCGACGGCCTGGAGTGGTCCATTAAGGGCGTTTCCGGCAAGGAAGAATTGGACGCCCCCCAAGAAGGGGTGCATGGGGCCATGGCCTGGATTCAGGAAAAACTGGCTTTCTTGCCGGACTATGACTTTAAGAAACCGGAAGAAGCGAAAGAGGGAATGGCCGGGAAAGAGGGGGAAAAGGCCAGTAAAGGTAAAGAGGAAGAAAGCTGGCCCGCCGTTAGCGCCGGGAAATCCCTGGCCGGCATTCTTGGGGCCGCTTTGACCTTGCTCATGGCCGGAGCTATCGGTTTTGGTTTAAGAAGATACTATTCGCACAGCAAGGGATAGGAAAGACTCCTTCCCTTTGATATCTACTTCCGGGGCAGGGTGGCAGGATTAATCCCTGCCCCATCTTGCATTGGCGGCCCTCATGGGACACATCGAATCTTCCTTACTAAACATCGGCTACTTAGAAACCCTCTCCTACCAGCAGACGCCTCTCCACCGGCTGGACCCCAGGGTGAAACTGCTCACCACTCTAGTATTCATCGTGGCCGTAGTGTCCTTCGGCAAATATGAAATAACCGGCCTCCTTCCTTTTATTTTCTACCCGGTGGTGCTGATGGCCGTGGGCAACCTGCCACCGGGTTACCTTGCTAAAAAGATTTTGCTGGCGGCTCCTTTTGCCTTTTTCATCGGCATCTTCAATCCGCTGCTGGACCGGGCCGTCTTGGTTCACTTGGGGCCGATAGGCATCTCCGGGGGCTGGGTCTCTTTTGTCTCCATCATGATCCGCTTCACCCTCACCGTCAGCGCGGCCTTAATATTAATTGCCGGCACCGGCCTCAATGCCGTTTGCCTGGCCCTGGAAAAAATGGGAGCCCCCCGCAGCTTTGTCACCCAACTCCTGTTTTTGTACCGCTATATTTTTGTCTTGACGGACGAGGCGCTACGCCTGGCCCGGGCCCGGGCCCTGCGTTCTTTCCAGGGCAGGGGAATGGGATTCAAAGTCTTCAGCTCCATGATCGGCCAGCTTCTCTTGCGCACCCTGGACCGGGCGAGACGCATCCACCTGGCCATGCTCTCCCGGGGCTTTGATGGGAAAATTCACTTGCTCCGGCCGTTACACCTCCACGGTCGGGATGTAGCTTTCTTCCTGGGATGGTCCGGTCTGTTCGTGCTGATGCGCTGGTTTAATATTCCTCACCTGCTGGGTAATACAATTACGGAGCTATTTAGATGAGCCACCACCTGGTGGAAATAAACCACCTGCAATACACTTATCCCGATGGCACCAGCGCCCTGCGCGGCGTCTCCTTTCGCATCACGCACGGGGAGGCCGTCGCGATTATCGGGGCTAACGGGGCCGGGAAGTCCACCCTCTTGCTTCAGCTCAACGGTTGTCTCCTCCCCCAGGCCGGAACGGTGCGTATCGGCGATTTGCCTTTAAACAAGGAGACCTTGTCTTATGTGCGGCGCACCGTGGGCATGGTCTTTCAGGATCCCGACGATCAGCTGTTCATGCCCCTGGTCCATGATGATGTCGCTTTTGGCCCCCTAAACCTGGGTCTGCCGCCGGAGGAGGTGGAAGAACGGGTGGTGAGCGCGCTGGCCACGGTGGGGGCCTTGCATCTTAAAGACCGCCCCCCTTACCGACTTTCTGGCGGGGAGAAACGAGCCGTGGCCATAGCTTCGGTTCTTTCCATGTCCCCCAGCATTCTGGTCATGGATGAGCCGACTTCATCCCTTGATCCCCAAACCCGGCGGCAACTCATCCAGCTTCTTAAAACTTTTAATCACACCCTTATTATCGCCACCCATGACCTGGACCTGGTTCTGGACCTCTGTTCCCGCACCATTGTTATGAAGGAAGGGCTCATCGTCGCCGACGGCCCCACCCTGGAGATACTGCAAGACGAGGAACTCCTCCACTCCAGCGGCCTGGAAAAACCTCTGCGTTTGCAAGGCTGCCCGGTGTGCCAGGCCAGATCCGGCCCCGCCGGCTGAGAGGATCCTCCCGCCCGCCTCACTACCGCTCTAACCCGCCACGCTCGCCACCGCTGCCTTATGCCAGGTTGAGACCTCTGGGAAAGTCATCTTGAGGGAGGGTGCCAGGGGTTTTCACAGGCTGGAAAGCCTGTGCTACTAACCCCTGCCCCCTCCCTCAATCTCCCTCCCCCAACCCCCTAAGGGTTAGATAATACCATTTTCTCTTTCAAGTGCAACAAACTTAATCTGTAACTTATTGATAATCCATAATTATCTTTACCGAAAATCGGAAATCGGAAACCGAAAACCGTATAAATGGCTGGCAAGTCGGGGCCTTAGGCCCCGCCTTGCCAGCCCCTTCTGCGGATTGGCAGGGGGGCTTGGGGCATAAGCGCTAACTTAAGGATTGACTTTCTCGGTTAAGATATTATAATCGTCATCCAAGGGGGTGACGATGGAAAAGTTGATTTTTCCGGAACAGGCGGATGATTGGCAGTTTCTTC
>VGSO01000009.1 GCA_016874945.1 Deltaproteobacteria bacterium | reverse complement strand
TGCAAGCACTGCGGCTTTGTCTTCAAAAAACGGGAGCGCCTCACCATTCCGTCCCGCTGCCCCATTTGCAAGGGGGAGTCCATCCGCCGGCCGCGGTTTGCGGTGGTGAGGAATTGATAGTGGGGGAGGGCCAGGGACAAGAGTCCCTGCCCTCCCCCACACCCCCTCCCAACCCTTCAAATGGCCTGGGAAGGCGGGGCTGAAGGCCCCTGCCTTCCCAGGCCATTTTCCCCTTAAGGGATTGGGGGAGGGGGCAAGGGCGAGTGCCCTTGGCCCCCTCCCCCAAATATCTTCCCTACTCCACCGTGACGCTCTTGGCCAGGTTTCGGGGCTGGTCAACGTCAGTGCCCCGGAGGTCGGCGATGTGGTAGGCCAGGAGCTGCAAGGGCGCCACCAGGACAATGGGGGAAAGTTCCAGGGGCACGTGGGGCACCGGGATGACGCTTTCCACCCGGTTCTTGACCTGATGGTTGTCCGGTTCCGTGAGCGCGATGAGCCGGCCGCCCCGGGCCGCCACCTCTTCGATGTTCCCCTGAACCTTCTCCAGCACCGGGCTGCGGGTGGCCAGGACCACCACCGGCATCTTTTCATCGATGAGCGCGATGGGGCCGTGCTTCATTTCCCCGGCGGCGTACCCTTCCGCGTGAATATAAGAAATTTCTTTGAGCTTCAAGGCCCCTTCCAGGGCGATGGGGTAGTGCAGGCCCCGGCCCAGGTAGAGGAAATTCTGGGCCGTCATATAGCGCCGGGCGATTTCCCGGATCTCCCGGTCCAGGTCCAGGGTCTCCTGCACCCAGGTGGGAAGCTTGAGCAACTGGTTTAAGCGGCGGCGCACTTCAGCCCGGTTCAGCCGGCCCAGGCGGCCGGCCAGGTGCAGGGCGATGAGGTAGAGGGCCACCAGTTGGGTGGTGAAGGCTTTGGTGGAGGCCACCCCGATTTCCGGGCCGGCGTGGGTGTAAAACACCGAGTGCGCTTCCCGGGCAATGCTGGAGCCCACCGCGTTGACGATGGCCAGGGTCTTGGCTCCCAGCTCTTTTCCCGCCTGGAGCCCGGCCCGGGTGTCCGCGGTCTCCCCCGATTGGGAAATGAGAATGAGCAGGGTATGGTCATCCACCAAGGGTTCCCGGTAACGGAATTCCGAACCCAGGTCCACCTCCACCGGGATGCGGCACAAGTTCTCCAACAGGAATTTTCCCACCATGGCTGCGTGATAGGAGGTGCCGCAGGCCACCAGGAAAATCTTCCGAAGGTCTTTGATATCGTCGGTGGCCGAAGAGACTTCCGGCAGCAGCACCTCGCCCAGGTCCGGGTCAATGCGGCCCCGGAAGGTGTCAATCAAGGCCCGGGGCTGTTCAAAAATCTCTTTTTGCATGAAGTGCTTGTAACCGGCCTTCTCCGCCATGGCCGGGCTCCAGGAGATGGTATGCACCGGGCGGTCCAGACGGCGGCCCTGGCGGTCCAGGATCAGATATTCCCCATCCCGCACCACCACCAGATCGTGGTCTTCCAGGAAGATGACCCGGCGGGTATAAGGCAGGATGGCGGGGATGTCCGAGGCCAGGAAAAATTCCCCTTCCCCCAGCCCCAGGATCAAGGGGCTTTCTTTCCGGGCCGCCACCAGCATCCGGGGTTCCCGGGCGTTGACCATGACCAGGGCATAAGAGCCGCGAATCTCTTCCAGGGTTAGGGCCACCGCCTCTAAGTATTCCGCGCCCCGGTGCAGGTGTTTGACGATGAGGTGGGAGACGATCTCCGTGTCGGTCTCCGAAGCGAAGCGGTGTCCTTCTTTGAGGAGCCCGTCTTTAAGTTCCAGGTAGTTTTCGATGATGCCATTATGGACCACCGCGATGTCCCCCACCTGATGGGGGTGGGCGTTGTGCTCTGCAGGGCGGCCGTGGGTGGCCCAGCGGGTATGGCCGATGCCCGCGCTTCCCGAAAGGGGGCTTTGGGACACTAGCTTTTCCAATTCCTTCAATTTTCCCAGGCTGCGGCGCAGCGCCAGGCCGTTTTCGCCCATAACCGCCATGCCGGCGGAGTCATAACCCCGATACTCCAGCCTTTTAAGCCCGTCCAGGATGATGGGCATGGCCTCCTGGGGGCCCAAGTATCCAATAATGCCGCACATATTAGCCTCTTAATGGTTCAGAATATAACGGTGGGCCGGGCCCACCCTGCACTATTTATTCAGCGCTCCCGCCAGGCTGGCCAGGTTGGCCGCCATCTCGTAGTTGCTGGGGTCCTGGCCCTCGGTGGCCAGGTACATGTTTTTCACCATTTCCAGGTTCTGGACTGTGGCGATTTTACGAAAATCGCCCACGGTGCGCACCCGGTTTTTGCCGAAGATTTGCACCAGTTCCTCCACGTCCTCTTTGGCGCAGATCAAGCCCAGGTCTGTGAGAAGCCTGGAGAGCTTCTCCGGCGTGAGGGCGTCGGAGTCCGGCAGCGCCGCCTTGTTCGGGCCCGTCAACCGCCGCTCCAGGTTCACCTGCCGGGCCCGGGAAATGCCCAACTTCCCCGGGGGCACGTCCTCAGTGATGGTGGACCCCGCGCCTACATAGGCCCCCCGGCCGATGGTCACCGGGGCCACCAGGGCGGTGTTGCTGCCGATGAAGGCCCCCTCCTCGATGATGGTGGGGTGCTTGTGGACGCCGTCGTAATTGCAGGTGATGGTCCCGGCTCCCACGTTGACGTTGGGCCCCACCTCCGCGTCTCCCAGGTAGGTGAGATGGTTGGCCTTGACGCCGTGGTGCAGCACCGATTTTTTCACTTCCACGAAGTTTCCCACCCGGGCCCCTTCCCGGAGGTCGCTCAAGGGGCGCAGGTGCGAGTATGGGCCCACCTGGACTTTGGGGGCCAGGCGGCTTTCACTGATGACGCTCCCCATCTTCACTACCACCCCTGGGGCCAGGTGGGAATCGGAGATTTTCACGTTGGGTTCGATGAGGCAGCCTTCCCCGATAACCGTACGGCCCTGGAGATAGACGTTGGGGTAGATCACCGTGTCCTTCCCAATGGTCACCAGGGATTCGATGTAGGTGGACTCCGGATCCATGAGGGTGACGCCGTTGTCCATGTGGCCTTCATTGATGCGGCGCTTCACCGCACTTGTGGCCTGGGCCAGCTCGGCCCGGCTGTTGATGCCCAGAAGGTGTTCCCAGTCGGGGTCAATGAGGGCCTCCACCCCCCTTCCCTGCCGCCGGGCGATGTGGATCATGTCGGTCAGGTAGATTTCGCCGGTGACCGGGCTTGGGGGGATGTGGGCCAGACCCTCTTTGAGAAACGCCGCGTCGAAGCAGTAGGCCCCGGTGTTGATTTCTTTGATGGCCAGGATATCCGGTCTGTCTTTGGAATCCTTGGACTGGGCCACTTCCACCACTCGGCCCTGCTCATCCCGCACCACCCGGCCGTAATGGGCGCCGTCGGGGAGGATGACGGTCTGCACCGTCACCGCGGCCCGGGATTCCTGGTGTAACTTATAGAGATTTTTAATGCTTTCTTCGGAGATGAGGGGCACGTCGCCACACAGGACCATGACGGTTTGAGCGTGGCCAGGAACCGCGGGCATAGCTACCTGCACCGCGTGGCCGGTGCCTAATTGAGGTTCCTGGATGGCGAAGCGCACCGTGTAATCCTTCAAGGCAGCCTGGACTTTCTCAGCTTGATAGCCCACCACGACCACAATGTCGGACACCTTTACCGAAATGAGAGCATCCAGCAAATAAGCAATCATGGGCCGGCCCAGGATTTCATGGAGCACCTTGGGCCGGGCCGATTTCATGCGGGTCCCCTGCCCCGCAGCCAGGATGATGGCTGTGGTGTTGGTTTTTAACATTCTGATTCCTTACTCTTATGCACTCTTTATGCCAAAAATTATCATTGTTAAACGTGACCCTTATTTCATCTATTTCCAAATAAAACCTGAATTAACACATTAAAGCTTGTGGGAGTTCAGATTTTAATTTTTCCTCGCAATCAATTTATGATAAGTAAAAGTTCCCCTTACACCTTGATAGAATGGATAGCTAAATATTATCCCAAATAGAACCTGGAAAGCTCCCCCCCTAACAATGCCATCGATTACCGAAGCTATGGGTAAAGCGAATAATATCATAGCGCACGTTCTGCTTTTTTTATATATTCCGAAACTCAATCCTAAAAACAGCCCAGATCCTATCACAGATATTATCAAATTTCTATATGATAGGTCCATCTTAAATATGAGATCTAATGCAATAAAAGCACCAAATATAACACCGACAATCCACGCTATTTTGATTTTATTATTGGCTTTTTGTATATCTGTGATGGGTTCTTTTTGTGATATTGACTTTTTACAATGCGGACACCAGTCCCCGTAGCCTCCATCTTCAACTATAGCTCTATAAACATCCCATTTGCCACATGTAGAACATTGCTTTAAGCCGGCTTCTTTTTTTCTATTGATTTCTTCATCTGATTCTGGCGAAACAACCTCCCCTTGAGGCTGGGCTTCAGGAGGCTCTATCTTTTTTGTTTCAACTGCCTGAGGAGGAGAAACTTGATAATCTTTTTCTAACCATTCGCCGCAATGCTTACACTTAAGTGCCTCATCCTGTATTTCCTCGGCACAGAAAAGACATTTTTTCATTATCTCTTTCCCCGTAAAAGACTACCTTTCGCTATCTTTCTTTTTTATTCTAATCATTTGGAAAATAAACATCTTTTTCAACCAATTTATTCTGAAGTCTATCATTAATTAAATTTAAAATAATAAATGAATAGTAAAAATGTTTCTCTGTTATATCTACAGAAGGATAACAGCGTAAATATTTACCAGGATGAACTAAATTCCTTATTTCGTGAATTATCCTGGCATCATCACCTATTTCTCCTTTCTCTGGGCTATCATAATTATTTGTTCTTTCAAGCTTTCCAGGAAGCCAATTTAATTCTCGTGCCACATCTAAGAGATAAGATAAGCTCCAATTAATCGGAGATGTTGGTTTGCCTCCTCTCTTTGGAAACTTCTTTAATGTGTTAACTTCTTCTGGATATAGCGCCACAATTATTAATAAAGTTGCTTCAAGGACAGACCCAAGCATGACACAGCCTGCAAAATATGCTTTTGCCTCATAGCATTTTTTAGCTTCATCAATATAGAAGTTTTGTATCTTTAAGAGTGTTTCAATACGTTGATTTTTACTCATCCCGTTACCCCTTGAATTAGGAAAGGGGGCCAGGCCCTCTCGTCGCGACTTAGGCGGCTTGCAGGTACGGTTAGCTGTCCAGAACGCCTGAACCTGCAATCCATTTCACTTCTGGTGGTCCCATTTCTATCGTATTGTTGTGGTTCGGCTCGAAGTTCTCAAGGTTTGATTTAATAAACTGAAATAGTTTTTCGTCATCGTTCTTCCGCTGAAGTTCAGATTTGTTCTGGTAGTCATCCACTGTTTCCCACGGTACAATGATGCGTATCCTTTTTGATCGTTTACTTGGTCGGGAAGGGTCTGTACCAAGTTTCCATGACACTACTGCCTCATAATGATCCTCGTTATCACGAACCCTTAAGTCAGCATCTGGTTTAAACAACGGACGAATTATTTCGGACCAATGGTCTTGCAATTTGCGATCCATGCGTCTTCCTCCTTCAATATATCTAAGGGTTTCCAAGCGCAACTTGGGGCATAGTCCCATACAATCACCCCATCACTGCATAATCCACTGCCCGGGGATTATCAATGCGCTTGGAGGCGTCCAGAATTTCCATTCCCACGACATTCCCATCTTTGTCATAGTCGATGATGATGCCGGGTTTGTCCTCATCACTCTCTTCAATTGAGGCATTGCTAAAGACAATGCGAAGCACATCTACTTCGATAACATAGGTTATCTTCATCACTTGCCTTTGTCCGAAGAATAATACTGCAAACGCTGATCCCATTCAGCGCGCAGTTTTTCCTGATAAGCCAGGCCGTCTCGCTTTTTCCAGATCCCGGCGGTTCTTTCCACCAGTTTTTTATAAATCTTCCGTCGTTGTCCCTGGTTCATTTGCATAACTCTCAATCCCTGGCCTCTAGTGGAATTTCTATGTATCTTTCCCTGGCCATTTCGGCCCCATAGGCGATGCAGGCAAGAACGTCCTCTTCTTCCAGGCCGGGATATTCATCCAAGATTTCCTTCAGCGTCATGCCTGAGGCCAGGAAGTCCAAGATCAAAGATACCCAAATCCGGTGGCCTTTGATGCAAGGCCGTCCGAAACATATATTGGGATCAATAGAAATACGTTTAAGAAGTTCTTCCCTGGCCATATTTTTCTCTCCCAAGCTGCCAACTTTGAAGTAATTTTAATTTAACAATATTTAGCGCTTATGAGAAGTTCATTATCATCGGTAAAAACAAAAAGGCAAGCCCGGCCTCGTTGGGCTTGCCTTTTGTCATACAGAGGGTTGGGAGGGGAGTTTGAGGGGAGGGCGGGGGTTTCCACAGGCTAAAAGCCTGTGCTACCATCCCCCGGCCCTCCCCTCATAATTTATCACTTTTCGGGTTATATTTCTGGTTCCCAAGCGCAGCTTGGGAACCAGAAAATTCACCAACTATTATCCTTACCGCCCCGCCACCTTCATGCGCATTAGGGAGCGGCGCATGGCGGCTTCGGCCCGGGTCCAGTCGATGGCCTCGGTCTTGGCCTTGGCCAGGCGTTGCTCGGCCCGTTCTTTAGCCCGGCGGGCCCGCTCCACGTCGATTTCCTTACCCATCTCCGCGGATTCGGCCACGATGGTGACCTTGGCGCCGGTGACTTCGGCAAAACCGCCGTTGATGAAAAGGTATTCGGTCTTGCCGCCCAGTTTATAGTACATCTCCCCGATTTCCAGGGCGGAGAGGAAGGGCACGTGGCCGATGAGGACGCCGAACTGGCCCTCCACCCCCGGGCACACCACCACATCCGCGTCGGTGGCCAACACCTTGCGGTCGGGGGTCACGACCTCCAGGAGGAGTTGTTTTTCCGCCATAGGCTTAAGCCTCCCCTGCCCTTAGGCAGCCGCCAGCCGTTCGGCCTTGGCCACCGCTTCTTCGATGCCTCCCACCATGTAGAAGGCCTGCTCCGGCAGGTCGTCGTGTTTGCCTTCGATGATCTCCTTGAAGCCCCGCACCGTATCGGGCACCGACACGAATTTTCCTTCGGAGCCGGTAAACTGGGCGGCCACGAAGAAGGGCTGGCTCAGGAACCTCTGAATCTTCCGAGCCCGGGCCACGGTGAGCTTGTCTTCGTCGGAGAGTTCGTCGATGCCCAGGATGGCGATGATGTCCTGGAGGTCCTTGTACTTCTGAAGGATCACCTGCACCGTCCGGGCCACGAAGTAGTGCTCCTCACCCAGGACCTGGGGGTCCAGGATGCGGGAAGTGGAATCCAGGGGGTCCACCGAGGGGTAAATGCCCAACTCGGTGAGGGCCCGGGAGAGCACCACGGTGCCGTCCAGGTGGGCGAAGGTGGCGGCCGGGGCCGGGTCGGTGAGGTCGTCGGCGGGCACGTAAATGCATTGGACGGAAGTAACAGAACCCTTCTTGGTGGAGGTGATGCGCTCCTGGAGTTCGCCCAGGTCGGTGCCCAGGGTGGGCTGGTAGCCCACCGCGGAGGGCATGCGGCCCAAAAGCGCCGACACTTCCGAACCTGCCTGGGTGAAACGGAAGATGTTATCGATGAACAGCAGAGTGTCCTGGCCTTCCTCATCCCGGAAGTATTCCGCGGCAGTGAGCGCGGTCAAGGCCACCCGGGCCCGGGCTCCCGGCGGTTCGGTCATCTGGCCGTAAATCAACGCCGCCTTGGGGAGAACGCCGGAGTGCTTCATCTCCAGGTAGAGGTCGTTCCCCTCCCGGGTGCGCTCGCCGACGCCGGCGAACACGGAAATGCCGCCGTGGTGCATGGCGATGTTGTGAATCATCTCCATCATGACCACGGTTTTGCCCACCCCGGCGCCGCCGAACATCCCCATCTTGCCGCCCCGGGGGAAGGGAACCAGCAGGTCGATGACCTTAACCCCGGTTTCCAACACCTTGACGGTGGTGTCCTGGTCCACAAAGGCCGGGGCCGGACGGTGAATGGGGTAGTAGGTCTTGGCCACTACGGGACCCATGCCGTCCACCGGGCGGCCCACCACGTTGAGCACCCGGCCCAGGGCCTCGTGGCCCACGGGGACCCTGATGGCGTCGCCGGTGTCTTTCACGGGCATGCCCCGGACCAGGCCGTCGGTGGTGTCCATGGCGATGGTGCGCACCATGTTGTTTCCCAGGTGCTGGGCCACTTCCACCACCAGGTTGTCTTCGGTGTCGTCAATGGCGGGGTTGGAGATGAGCAGGCCATTCTTAATGGCCGGCAGGTGTCCTTCCGCAAATTCCACGTCCACTACCGGACCGATAACGCGGGCGACTTTGCCGATGTTCATATCCTTTAAAACCTCCTTCTAGTGCGGGGGGGGTTAGCCTTTGAGGGCCTCAGCGCCGCCCACGATATCCATCAGTTCTTTAGTAATGGCAGCCTGCCGGGCCTTGTTCATGACCAGGGTCAGGTTGGTGATCATCTCTTTGCAGTTGCTGGAGGCGTTATCCATGGCGGTCATGCGGGCCGCATGCTCGCTGGCGTTGTTCTCCAGCATCCCGGCGTACACCTGCACATTGACGTACTTGGGCAGCAGGTACTCCAGGAACTGCTCCATGGGCGGCTCAAAAAGGTATTCGGTAGTCGACGCCGCTTCTTGAGCCTCCCCGGGTTGGATGGGCAGGAGCTGCACCAGCTTGGGCCGCTGGACGGCCACATTGACGAAGGTGGCGTGAATCAGGTGCACCTCCTGCACCGCGCCGGTGAGAAAGGCGCTCATTATCTCCCGGGCCACGGCCACCGCGTTGGTGAAGTCGAACTTGTTCCAGACGTCCACGAACTGGGCCAGTATGGGCCGCTTGCGGCGCCGGTAAAAGTCCCGGCCCTTGCGCCCCACGCAGACCACCTCAACTTTTCTGCCCTGGGCCTCCTGAGCCTTGATGAATTTCTCCGCGGCCATGATGAGGTTGACATTGAAGCTGCCGCAGAGGCCCCGGTCGCCGGTCATCAGGACCAAGCCCACCCGTTCCACTGATTCGGCTTGCTGGAAGAAGGGGTGGATTTCCGGCTCGATGCGGCCGGCCATGTTGCCCAGCATCATGGCGTAAGCCCCGGCGTAGGGGCGGAACCCCTCCATCCGGGCCTGGGCGCCCCGCAGCTTGGCGGCGGAGACCATGTTCATGGCCTTGGTGATCTGCTGGGTTTTTTTGACCGCCGCGATTTTTCGTCTTAAATCTCGAAGCGTCGCCATCCTGTACCTCCGCGATTACGCCGCAGCCTGGAAGACGCCGTCGAACTCTTCCATCAGGGCTTTCATCCTGGCGTCGATATCAGGAGTGAACTCCTTCTTGTCCTTGATCTCGGCCAGGACGTCGGCGTAATTGGCTTCCATGAAGGAGTAGAGCTGCTTCTCGTACTCAAACAGCGCCTCCACCGGGTACTTGTCCAGGAAGCCCCGGGTGCCGGCATAGATGATGGACACCATCTTTTCCATGGGCAGGGGCTGGTATTGTGGCTGCTTCAGGATTTCCACCAGCCGGGCGCCCCGGTTGAGCTGCTGCTGGGTGGATTTGTCCAGCTCGGAGCCGAACTGGGCGAAGGCCGCCAGCTCCCGGTACTGGGCCAGTTCCAAACGCAGCATGCCGGCCACCTGCTTCATGGCCTTCACCTGGGCGGCGCCGCCCACCCGGGACACGGACAGACCCACGTTGATGGCGGGCCGGACGCCGGAGAAGAACAGGGCCGGCTCCAGGTACACCTGGCCGTCGGTGATGGAAATAACGTTGGTGGGAATGTAGGCGCTGACGTCGCCCTGCTGGGTTTCGATGATGGGCAGGGCCGTCAGCGACCCGCCGCCCAGCTCATCGTTCAGCTTGGCGGCCCGCTCCAGCAGCCGGGAGTGGTTGTAGAAAATGTCGCCGGGGTAAGCTTCACGTCCCGGAGGTCGGCGCAGCAGGAGCGAAATCTGGCGGTACGACTGGGCCTGCTTGGTCAGGTCGTCGTAAATAATGAGGGCGTGGCGCCCGGTGTCCCGGTAGTATTCGCCCATGGCGCAGCCCGAATAGGCCGCGACATACTGCAGGGGCGCCGGCTCCGAAGCCGAAGCGTTCACCACGATGGTGTGCTTCAGGGCGCCGTGGCGCTCCAGGGCGTCCACCACCTGGGCTACGGTGGATTTCTTCTGGCCCACGGCCACGTAAATGCAGAGGATGCCCGAATCTTTCTGGTTGATGATGGCATCGACGCACAGGGCCGTCTTGCCGATCTGGCGGTCGCCGATGATCAGCTCCCGCTGGCCCCGGCCCACGGGGGTCATGGCGTCCACCGCCTTGTAGCCGGTGTACATGGGCTCGTTCACCGGCTGGCGTTCGATGACGCCAGGGGCCTTCACCTCGATGCGCCGGAATTCCTTGGTTTCGATGGGGCCTTTGCCGTCCAGGGGACCGCCCACGGGATCGATGACCCGGCCGAGAACCGCCTCACCCACGGGCACTTCGGCGATGCGGCCGGTGCGCTTGACGATGTCGCCTTCTTTGATGTGGGTGTCTTCACCCAGGATGGCCACACCGACGTTGTCCTCTTCCAGGTTCAGGGCGAGACCGAAAATGCCCCCGGGGAACTCCAGGAGTTCCATGGCCATGCACTTTTCCACGCCGTAGACCCGGGCGATGCCGTCACCCACGGAGAGCACGGTGCCGGTTTCGGCTACTTCCACCTTGGTTTCGTAATCCCGGATTTGCTGGCGAATAATTTGGCTGATTTCTTCGGCTCTGATTTCCATTTATAAAACCTCGCCTTTAATTAATGATTCTCTCAAAGAAAAGATTTGGCTGCGAACGCTGCCGTCCAGCACCAGGTCTCCCACCCGGGCGACCACGCCGCCCAGGATGCCCGGGTCTTCCGTGACGTCCATGATCACCGTCTTGCCGGTGAGCTTTTCCAGGGACTGCCGCAGGCGCCCCCGGATTTCGTCTTCCAGGTAAATGGCTGCGGTCACTTTGGCCCGGCTGACGTTCTCCACTTCGTCCACCATCTGCTGGTAAGCTGCGGCCACTCCGGGAAGGGCGTTGAGGCGGTGCTTGTCCAACAGCAGTTGGAGGAGGTTGGCCACCATGGGGGGCATTTGCAAGAGTTCAATGATGCGGAGGAGCAGCTTGCGCCTCTCCTCCAGGCTGTGAATGGGGTTGAGCAGCGCGTCCTTAAGTTCCCGCTCCCGGTCCAGGAGGTGGGAAAATCCGCTCAGCCCCTCGCCATACTCCTTGTAATTGCCGTCATCCCTGCCGATGGTCAGCAGGGCTTTGGCATAGCGTCGGGCAACGGCCATGTCAATCAATGGGTATCCACCACCTTTTTCAGATAGTTTTCCACCAGACCCTGCTGGTCGGCGTAAGTTGCTTTCTCTTTAATAAGGTCCGTGGCCAGGTTCGTGGCCAAATCCACCACTTCCTTTTTAAGTTCCTGGGCCGCCTTCTTGGTCTCCGCCTGGATGGAAAAAGCCGCCATCTCTTTGATACGGGCCGCTACGGCTTCGGCCTTTTGGATGATTTTGGCCTTCTCCAGTTCGCCTTCGGCGATGAAGGTCTCCAGGATCTTCTCCCGTTCCGCGGCCACTCTGGCCAACCGCTCTTCGGCCTCTTTAAGGGCCTGGGCGGCCTCGGCCTTCTTGGCTTCCAGGTCCTCCAGGGTAACGGAAATGTCCTGGGAGCGCTTGGCGAAGAATTCCTTGGCCGGACGGGCCACCAGTTTGATAAGGATGGCGGCGAAGATCACGAAATTAACGGAGCGCCAGATTATGTCATGGATCTGGTCCGCGCTGAAACCGCCCCCGGGCGCGCCCGCGGCCCTCGCGGCTCCGGCAAAGGCCAGTCCGGCTCCCAACCCCAGTAAGATGCTTATAGTCCTCATGAGAGTTCCCTCCCCAAAATCTTGGAGGCCAGCATTTGGGCAAAGGATTGGGCCTGCTTTTTCAGAGACTCCCGGGCCTTGGCTATGTCTTTTTTGATCTTTTCCTCCACCCGGGCCCATTCCGCGTCAACTTCTTTTTTAACCACCTCCAGGAGTGAGGCTTCCGTCTGGGCGCCTTCCTTCACCAAGCCCTCTTTGCGGCCCAGGGCCTCTTTGCGGGCTTCCCGGAGCCGGTCTTTGATATCCTGGTTGACGCCCTGGCCCTGCTCCAGAAGACCGCTTAAGTCGGCCTCGTGCGCCGCCAATTTGGCCTGCCGCTCCTTCAGGCTGTTCCGGATGGGCCGAAACAAGACCATGTTAAGGAGAAAAACCAGGACCAAGAAGTTGACGAGTTGCGCCACCAATGTCCAGTCAAGGTCAATCATGCCTGGCTGCCACCTTATGTAAGTATTTTAAGAAGTTACATTTTTTGCAGTTTTTAATGAAGGCTGAGGCCATGTGTAACTTTTCACGAACCTCTTTTTAGCCTATTTTCTTAGCGGTGTCAAAATTTTTTTCAAAAAAAATGGGGATTTTTCCCCAAGCCACGAAAAGATAATCGACGCGGGGGAAAATCCAGGCCAGGTCGTTAAGGAAGGGCGGCCTCTCCTCCTAACGTTTTCACGGTGGAAAATCCCCTAAAGATTAATAAAGCCCATTGCATATGGCCTCCACCACCCTTATTTTTCCAGCACGAACCGAAACCGTCTATTTAGTGGAGGCTCTTGCAAAATTCATTTTGAGGCTGCGATTTTCCCATGTTGCTTAAAGAAATATTCGGTAGCACATCGCGGCCTTTGGCCGCAACCAAACTAAAAAATAACCTAATTACTTTAATCAAATCAAGGTGTTACAGGCAAAATCTTCGCGAAAAAACCAGAAACTCAACTTCAGTAGCACAGGCTTTCCAGCCTGTGCCGGCGCAGGCTGAAGCCTGCGGCTACATAATTTTGCAAGAGGCTCAGTGGGCTGTTGCTTCTATTTCTGGCCTTAGTGCCTGCCGGCTGCTCCGTGGCCATGGCCCTGTCCGGCTCCACTCCCCCCGACCCCGCGGTGATTAGCCTGGGCAGCACCCGGGGAGAAGCGGAAGCCTATTGGGGAGAACCGTCTTCCGTCAAGACCGAAGGCGGGCGGACCCTGCTCTATCATGGACCATAAAACCCCCTGGTGCGAAATCCCTTGCCACAACAGCAACTTCTTAAAAATACTGATCAAGTTTTGACGATCTTGAGCCACCGGGCGGCAGCCTTCAAGCTGGCCAGAACCTCCCCAGGTTATTTGGCAGCCAGACTACGGCCTGACCTTACCGCAGGAGCTGGGCGCGAGGCGCCCCGGGGGAATGGGGAAACGGTATTGGTGGTTTTTTTTCCTGGGTATATTGCTTGAACTTTTGTGGGCTATTTTATGATAATATCAAAACCAGAAATGATGCGCCGATTGGTCGCTCTTGGAAAATGCCGACAAGTTAAATCCCATGTTTTTGGAAACCTTCTCTTTGGAGGTTAAGACCACGGCGGGGACCGATATTCTGGACCTCACCGCGGCGGTGCAGCAAAAGGTGAGAGACACGGGGATGGGTTCGGGCCTGCTGACCCTGTTCATTTCCGGATCCACCGCCGCCTTGACCACCATCGAATATGAATCGGGCGTAGTTAGCGACCTTCGGGCCGCTATGGAGCGCTTATTCCCCCAGGATCTCACCTATGAGCACGACCGGCGCTGGGGGGACGGCAATGGCTATTCCCACGTGCGGGCCGCATTTCTGAAGCCCTCCCTGAGCGTTCCCATTGAAGACGGCCGCCTGCAGTTGGGCGCCTGGCAGCAGATTGTGCTTCTGGATTTTGACAACCGCCCCCGGGAACGCCTTATCAGGGGTCAGGTTATGGGGATCAAGCCATCAAACGCGTGAAACCGGCCAAATCCCCAGGGACCAGGGGGGCCAAATTTCCCAGGGCCACGGCGGCCACATCCCCGGTCGCCGCGGCTGACAAGCCTCCTGCCGCCGCCGCGGGCAGCTCCCAGGCCCAGCTTACCTTTGAGGAAAACATCGTGGCCAAGGCCCTGTTCGGGGAGCACGGGAGTCACCTGCGCATCGTCAGCCGGGCCTTGGGGGTGGAGGCCGACGTTCGGGGCAATCAGGTGACCCTGGATGGCCCCCAGCCGGAAGTAAACCTGGCTGTCAGTCTCCTCAACCAACTTTACGATATCCTAAAATCCGGCTATCCCGTTTATCCCCAGGACGTCCAGTATGCGGTGCGCATCCTCCAGGAAAAGGAAACCGTGGTATTGCGGGACCTTTTCTTGGATACGGTGTACATCTCCGCCATGAAGCGGCGCATCACCCCCAAGAGCATCAACCAGAAAAGGTACATCGAAGCTATCCGCAACCACGACATCGTCTTCGGCATCGGCCCCGCGGGGACCGGCAAGACCTACCTGGCCATGGCCATGGGCGTGGCCGCCCTGATGAACCAGGAATTCATCCGCATCGTCCTGGCCCGGCCGGCCGTGGAAGCCGGGGAAAAGTTGGGCTTCCTGCCCGGTGACTTGTATGAGAAGGTCAACCCGTACTTAAGGCCCCTGTACGACGCCCTCCATGATATGATGGACTTTGAAAAGGCGTCCCGGCTGGTGCAACGGGGGGTAATCGAAGTGGCCCCCCTGGCCTTCATGCGGGGCCGCACCCTGAATGACAGTTTCGTCATCCTGGACGAGGCCCAGAACACCACCTCGGAACAGATGATGATGTTTCTGACCCGCCTGGGGTTCGGCGCCAAAGCGGTGATCACCGGAGATGTCACCCAGATCGATCTTCCCGGGGGAGTCACCTCCGGGCTGGTGGAGGCCCGGGAACTGCTCAAAGACGTGGAAGGCATCGAGTTCACCCACTTCACGGAGCGGGACGTGGTGCGGCACCCCTTGGTGCAGGATATCATCCGGGCCTATGAGGCCCGCCGGGCCCGGCGAAACGCTCCCCGGACGGAAACCGAACATGCCTGATAAAGAACCGGATAAAATCAGCCGCATGTTTGGCCTGGGCAGCCGCTGGCGGTCACGGGGCCGCGCGTCCGCCCGCAAACCCAGAACCGTTCAGCAAGAAAACCTTATCAAGATCTTCCTGCTCTTGGCTCTGAGCCTGATTCTGGCGGCAATTCTCACCCCCTGGTCGCCCAAGTCCTTTCGCACCTACCAGGTGGGGGACATCGCCCAGGAAGACATCAAGGCCGCGGGAGATTTCCTGGTGGAAGACAGGGAGTCCACCGCCCAGCGGCGGCGAGACCTGCTGGCTCAGATACCCCCGGTTTTCGACCTGGACGAACAGGTAGGAGAACAGGCCAAGGAACGCCTCCTCGCGGCCATGGACTTCATGCGCCGCAAGTTCCAGGAACTCTCCCAGCCAGCGGCCTTCCCCGGGGGTTCCAGTTCGGTCAAACCCAAATTTTCTGCAATTTATAAGGCCCTGGGGGAGCATAAGCCCGATTTTGACCGCCTCCTGGGGGTCAGCCTTCCCAATCCCACCTTCCACTTGCTGGCCAAGGCCGAATTTTCCCCCTACGTGGAAGCCCTGACCATCCAGATGATGGACCAGTTCTTTCAGAGAGGGGTCATCGGCAGCCGGGCGGTCAGCAACCCGGAACCCAAGGAAATCGTGGTGCGCCGCCTGCCCTCCAAATCGGAGCAGGTGGAGCGTTCCCCCTATCCTTTTGTGGACGTGGATGAGGTGCGCAAGGCTGTGAACCTTTACTGCCGGGATTTGGCCCCGGATTCCTCTCCCCAGGAGCGCTTTCTGGTGTGCGACCTGGCCCAGTGGCTTTTGCACCCCAATTTATCGCCCAATCTGGCAGAGACCCAGGCTCGCCAGCAGGCCCGCCTCCAGGAACTGCGGCCCGCTTATTTCCAGGTGAAGCGGGGAGAGCTGCTGGTTAGAGAAGGGGAGCGCCTCACCCCCTTTCACCTGGCCAAGCTGGAAGTCCAAAGCCGCATCTACCCCCGCAGCCGGGGACTGTTTATCTTCCTGGGCATTTTCTTAAGCCTGGGCCTGCTCCTGTCAGTCGCTTACCGGCTGGGTGGGACTTCCCTGAAGGGCTTTCCCCGCCGCTACCAGGACCTGGTCTTCCTGGCCGTGCTTCTTCTGGCCAGCACCTGTTTGAACAAGGGGTTGCTCATTGTGGGAGAAACCATCTCCCGGGTGCGTCCCGAGGCGGGCCAGAACCTGGTGTACGCCTTGCCCCTGGCACTGGCTCCCATTTTTGCGGTCATGTTCCTGGGGGTGGAGCTGGGCGTGGGTCTGGCTTTCCTCAGCGCCATCCTCACCTCCCTGTTGTTGGGGAAGCCCTTCCCCTATTTCCTCTATTTCGCGGTGGCCGGGTTGATGGGGGTGTGGGGAGCCAGAAGCTGCCGCACCCGGGGAGCCTTGATTCAGGCCGGCATGTTGATCAGCCTGAGCAATCTGGCCATGGTCACCGCGTTCAAGCTCCTGGAATATCCGGTGGGGGCCAAGGAGCTGGTCATCGGCCAGGTCTTTGCCGTGAGCGGCGGGCTGTTTACCGGCATACTGGCCGTGGGCCTCACTCCCATCATGGAAGCGGCCTTCAAGTACACTTCCAACATACGGCTGCTGGAACTGCTGAACCTGCACCAGCCTCTTCTCCGGGACCTGATGCTGGTGGCGCCGGGGACCTACCACCATTCCCTGGTGGTGGGGCAGATGGTGGAGGCCGCGGCGGAAGCCATCGGGGCCAACCCCCTTTTGGCCAAGGCCGCCGCCTATTACCATGACATCGGGAAGGTCAAAAAGCCCGGCTACTTTGTGGAAAACCAGGCCAGGGAGAACAAGCACGAGAAACTGGCTCCTTCCATGAGCAGCCTGATCCTTATCTCCCACGTCAAAGACGGGGTGGATCTGGCCCGGAAACACAAGCTGGGGGAGGCCCTGGAGGCCATCATCCGCCAGCACCACGGCACCGGCTTTATCACTTATTTTTACCATAAAGCCAAGGATCAGACGGCCAATCCCCAGCAGGTCAACATCGAGGACTATCGCTACCCCGGTCCCCGGCCCCAGACCAAGGAAGCGGGGCTGGTGCTTTTGGCGGACCAGGTGGAGGCCGCGTCCAGGGTTCTCACCGACCCCAGCCCGGCCCGGATCCAGGGCATGGTGCAGAAGATCATCAACAAGGTCTTCGCCGACGGCCAGTTGGATGAATGTGAACTCACCCTCAAGGACCTGCACCTCATCGCCAAAAGCTTCAACAAGATTCTGAGCGGCATTTTCCACCAGCGCATCCACTATCCCCAGCCGGTGGAAAAGAAGAAGGCCCATGAGGATCTGGATAAGCAACCGGCAAAGAAAAATAACGGTAAATCCGGAGAAGCTGCGGAGAAGGGCCGGGAGGATCTTAAACGCCTTGGGATGGGATAAGGCGGAGCTGAGCCTTACCCTAGTGGGCGATAAGGCCATGGCCCGCCTCAACCGGGAGACCTTCGGCCGCCGGGGGCCGACCAATGTTATCGCGTTTCCCCTGAACACAGGCCTGGCTGGCGCTGAATCCACTGCGGACACACCGAAGACCGAATACCGGAGACCGAAGACCGGGATTTTGGCCCCTATGCCCCCCGTGATGCTGGGCGAAGTGGTCATCTCCCTGGAAACCACCGCCCGCCAGGCCCGGGAAGGGGACTGGCCGTTTCAAGAACTGCTCGATTTTTTTCTCATACACGGTATATTACATCTACTGGGATACGACCACGAAATCCCCGGGGACGAGGCCCGCATGACGGAGAAGACCTGGGAACTGATGGGGCTGCTGTTTCCACGGTTGAAGAGATTGACCGATTGAGCCTCTTGCAAAATTATGTAGCCGCAGGCTTCAGCCTGCGTCGGCACAGGCTAGAAAGCCTGTGCTACCGGATTTTTCTTTGAACACCAAGGAAAAATTGCAGCCTCAAAATGAATTTTGCAAGAGGCCCGATTGATACTTTATTCCCTTTCAAATGCAACAAATACAAATTGTAACTTGTTGGTATTACAGGTTTTCCTAACCGAAAACCGAAAACCGAAAACGGTATGATTTGGGGGGAGGGCCAGGGAGCAACGCCCTGCCCTCCCCCCAAGCCCCCCTGCCAATCCCTCGTAGGGGCGAATCTCGTATTCGCCCCAGGGCGAACACAAGGTTAGTCCTTACAAGATCGGGGGTGTGGGGGAGTGGGTAGGGGCGGGCGCCCCTGGCCCCCTCTCCCACATATAATTTCACCAAGGAGGACACCGGCGTGCCTAAACTGGAAGTTAATGTAGATCACGTGGCCACGGTGCGCCAGGCCCGCCGCATTGACGAACCGGACCCGCTGACCGCCGCGGCCCTGGCGGAGTTGGCCGGCGCCGACGGCATCATCGTCCACTTAAGGGAAGACCGGCGCCACATCCAGGACCGGGACCTGATCCTGCTGCGCCGCACCGTGAAGACCCGCCTTAACCTGGAGATGGCGGCCACCAAAGAGATGCTGAACATCGCCCGGGAGGTCAAACCTGACCTGGTGACATTGGTGCCGGAAAAGCGCGAAGAACTTACCACCGAAGGGGGCCTGGAGGTGGCAGGCCACCTGGAGTTTATCCGGGACTATATCAGCCAGCTTAAGGACGCGGACCTGGAGGTGAGCCTCTTTGTGGACCCCGTGGCCCGGCAGATCGAGGCGGCCAAGGACGCGGGGGCCGGATGGGTGGAGCTCCATACCGGCGCCTATGCCGAGGCCAAGAGCGAGGACGAAGCCCAGGCCCTGTTTGAGGAGCTGCTGTTGTCCGCCCGCCACGCCCGGATTCTGGGGTTAAGGGTCAAGTGCGGCCACGGCTTGAATTATCAAAACATCAAGCGCTTCCGGGGACATGGGGAATTTGAGGAATTCTCCATCGGCCACGCCATCATCGCCCGGGCCGTGCTGGTGGGCATAGAACGCGCCGTCCGGGAGATGGTGGTTTTGGTGAATTGGTAGACAAACCAAGCTTTGAATCCAAAAGTCCCAGTTTAACGAGGCAAAGCCAGGGATGACAAAAAAGTCCGGTGGCACAGGCGTCCCTCAGCTTGGTCCCCATTTAACCCAAGAACCTTTCTCTACCTCGTTCCCAAGCTCCTGCTTGGGAACGGGGATTTGTTAAAAAGCTCCTGCTTTTTTTTATAGCGTTTGCCAAAAATTATTTCTGATTTCGGGGTGAGTGGTCATCACGAGAATCGTTCCAGGGAGCAGGTTTTTTGATTGCCTCCGGGTCGAT
>VGSO01000008.1 GCA_016874945.1 Deltaproteobacteria bacterium | reverse complement strand
GTTACTGGTTACTGATTACTGGTTACTGGTTACTGATTACTTACGACTGATGACCAAAACCCTGGTTACCGGCGGCACCGGCTTCGTGGGCCGGGCGGTGGTGGAAGAGCTCCTGGCCGCAGGGCGGGAGGTCCGGGTCCTGGTGCGCCGGGATGACCATCCGGCCTTGAACGGCCTGGACGTAAAGGTGGTATTGGGGGACCTCCGTGACAAGGACTCCTTGGCCCGGGCCCTGGAGGGCTGCGACCGGGTCTTCCACGTGGCCGCGGACTACCGCCTCTGGGTGCCGGACCCGAAAACCATGTACGGTATCAACGTCCAGGGCACCCACAACATCCTGGCCGCGGCCCTGGCCCGGCGGGTGGAGCGCTTCGTCTATACCGGCACCGTGGGGGCCTTGGGCAATCCCGGGAACGGCGTCCCGGGCACGGAAGACACCCCGGTGACCTACTACGACATGGTGGGCCAGTACAAGCGCACCAAATACTTGGCGGAATTGAGCGCGGTGCAATACGCTAAGCAGGGGCTGCCGGTGGTCATCGTCAACCCCAGCACCCCGGTGGGGCCGTGGGACTACCGGCCCACCCCCACGGGCCAGATGATTGTGGATTTTTTGCGCGGCCGCATGCCGGCTTACCTGGAGACGGGGCTAAATATTGTGCACGTTCGGGACGTGGCCCGGGGTCACCTCCTGGCGGAAGCCCAGGGCCGGGTGGGGGAAAAGTACATCCTGGGAAACGAGAATTTGAGCCTGTCGGCGATTTTAAAACTCCTGGCGGAGATCAGCGGCCGCCGGGCGCCCTGGGTGAAGCTCCCTTACTGGCCCATTCTGGCCATGTCCTGCGTCAACGAGGGCTGGGCTACGTATATCAGCGGCAAACCGCCCCGCATGCCCCTCACCGCGGTGCGCATGGCCCGGAAATTCATGTATTTCGACAACAGTAAAGCGGTGAAGGAACTGGGCCTCACCCTGACCCCGGCGCGCCGGGCCTTGGAAGATGCGGTGGAGTGGTTTCGTGAGCGCGGATATGTATAATCCACAGATTTCACAGATTAGCGCAGATTTAAAAACTCAAAACTCGAAACTCGAAACTCAAAACTAATATGCGTTTCCCGTTAAGTCTCAGCTACGACCTGGGGCGCTATCTCACCAGGAAGCGCCTGAAAAAGGAGGAGAAATTCCCCCTGGTGCTGATGCTGGAGCCGACCCACCAGTGCAACCTGGCCTGCGTGGGCTGCGGCCGCATCCAGGAATACCGGGACACCCTGGGCCAGTCCCTCACCCTGGAAGAGTGCCTGGGAGCCGTGGAGGAGTGCGGCGCGCCGGTGGTCACCATCACCGGGGGCGAGCCCCTCATTTTCCCCCCGGTTTTTGAGCTGGCCCAGGAACTGGTGCATCGGAAAAAACATATTTATCTGTGCACCAACGCCATTCTCCTGGAAAAATCCCTGCCCCGGCTGCCCCGGTCCAAGCGCCTGACTTTGAGCATTCACCTGGACGGCATGGCCCCCACCCATGACGCCATCCTGGGGCGAGCC
Organism: Deltaproteobacteria bacterium; assembly: GCA_016874945.1. GTDB lineage: Bacteria > Desulfobacterota > Desulfobaccia > Desulfobaccales > 0-14-0-80-60-11 > VGSO01. The sequence goes on along the minus strand of VGSO01000008.1, from coordinate 19,744 downwards.
GGGTTATTCGACATTGCCCTCAACGCCATCAAGGCCGCCAAGGCCCAGGGCTTCCGGGTGTGCACCAACACCACGGTTTATCAGGAGACCGACCCCGAGGAGTTGAAGGCCTTGTTCGGCCTGTTAACCCAACTGGGCGTGGACGGCCTCCTGGTGTCCCCGGCTTATAGCTTCAATGGAGTCAACTCGGAGCTTTTCTTAAGCCGGGAGGAAATCAAGGACAAGTTCACCCGCCTGACCCAAAAAGACGCCCGGAAATTCAAATATTTCAGCACGCCGCTGTATCTTAGCTTTTTACGGGGAGAGCGGCACTACGAATGCACCCCCTGGGCCAACCCCACCCGCAACCCCCAGGGGTGGCGGGCCCCCTGCTACCAGATCGTGGACGCCCATTACCTCACTTTTGCGGAGATGATGGACCAGACCCCGTGGGAAAATTACGGGGTGGGGCGGGACCCCCGCTGCGCCCAGTGCATGATGCATTCGGGCTTCGAGCCTTCCGTGGTTCGCAGCCTGGGACTCAAGGACATGTGGAAAATGCTGCGGTGGAATATTTCATAACCACAGAGACACAGAGGTCAAGAGGATACACAGAGTTACATGAATAACTCCTCCCCGGACCGCTGGTTCAACGGCTGGACCCTGTGCCTGGCGTGCCTGGCCGTTTACGCCCCCATTTTCTGGATGCTTCCCCTGTCCCGGGGTGAGTCCATGTACGCCCTCATCCCCCAGGAGATGCTAATTTCCGGGTCCTGGCTTACCCCCACCCTGAACGGCGTCCCTTACCTGGATAAACCCCCCCTGCTCTACTGGCTCAACCTGTTGAGTTATAAGATTTTCGGAGTGTCGGATTGGAGCGCCCGGCTCCCCACCCTGGGGCTCACGGTGCTGGAAGTGTGGCTCACCTACCTCATCGGCCGGCGGCTGCTGGGAACCCGGGCCGCCTGGCTGGGGGGCTTTGTCCTCCTCAGTTCTGTGGGCTTCTGCGCCTTCCACCTTAACCTCCTCACAGACCACCTCATCACCGTATCCCTGGCCGCATCCCTGTATTCTATGATGCGCTGGCAGGAGGACTATGCCTTTACATGGATGGCGCTCTTTTCCCTGGCCCTGGTGGCCGGGTTCCTGAGCAAGTCATTTATCGGCGTGGCCTTTCCCGTGCTCATCTGCCTGCTTTACGCCTTGTGGCTTCGCCAGCCGCGGCTGCTATCCCTGATTTTTTCCCCCAAGGGCGCGGCCCTGGCCATCCTGTTGATAATTCCCTGGGGCGTGTGGGTGGAAAAGGCCCATCCCGGGTTTTTGATGCATCAATTCATCAACGAGCAATTTCTCCGTTTCCTGGGACAGCGCCAACCGCCAGACATCATCCCTTTTTCTATTTGGGCATTTTGGGTCTTCCTGATCATATGGCTCATGCCGTGGACGGTGCTCCTGCCCGAAGGCCTAATAAAGTTTTGGCGGGAGACCCGGAGAGATAAGAGAGAGGCGTGGCTCCTGCTCATATGGGCCGGAGTCATCCTGGGGTTTTTCACCCTGGCGGCCAGCCGCATCGAATATTACCATCTGCCGGCCTTGCCCCCGTTGGCATTGGTGGTGGGTTGGCGGTTGGACCGCTATCTGGCTGCCCCTGGGGACCGTTGGCCTTACTGGGCGCTGCTTCCCATTGCCGTAGTGGCCATGTTAATCCTGTCGCTGATGCCCCATATGGAGGCGCTCTGCGCCAGCAACCGCCGGGAATTCATCGGGCTGGCGTCGTTGGTCCTGCCCCTGGTCAAGCCGGCTTCCTTTATCATGCCCACTCTGGCCCTGGCAGGGATATTGTTCGGCCGGCGCCGGCCTGGGATAGTAACCGCCTCTTTCATCGCCCTGGCCTTGGCGCTGACGTTTCTCACCTTTCTATCCCTTTATGCCCTGTCTCCCCAGTTGAGCGATAAGATCCCGGGCCAATATATACGGGACCACGCCTCCTCCCAGGACGTCATCGTCATGGAGCACATCGAAGAGTTCGAATTTGGAGCCTCCCTGGTTTTTTATTCCGGGCGCCGCCTGCTCATGGTGCAGCGAAATGGTCTCCCCCAGTTTCCCTACCCGGTGGCGCCTCAGGATAATTACATCATCAGCCCGGTCCAACTTAATGAACTGTGGCACGGACCTGCCCGGGTCTTCCTGTTAATAGACGACGCCTCTGCCGGGGAGCCTTACCTGGAAGGGGCCAGGGTGGCTCTCCGTACTCCCAGTAAGCGCCTCCTGGTCAACCGGCCGTAAGAATTGGTCTTCGGTCTTCGGTTTTCGTTTAAAAAATTATGATTATCAGTTAAGTTGAAATCGCAATCTAAGGAAAAAGATTTCTCGCCCTTTACCCCTTCCAGCGCAAAATTCCATATTCCCGCCACTCTTCTTTTCCTGGGAAAAACTGTTATTATTATAATTTGGTTCCTTTAATCCCATCCGGACACAGACATGATCCCGCTGCGCGACAACATCCCGTCCTTCCGCCGCCCTTATGTCAACTACAGCGTCATCGGGCTGACTGCCCTGTTCTTTCTGTGGGAGCTGTCCCTGGGCCATTTTCTTCCCCGGGCCATTGACACCCTGGGGTTTGTACCGGGCCGTTTTTTGCGTTTTTTATGGAGCGGTCAGGTTTCCCTGGGCCTCACTTTACTGCCCCTGGTAACCTCCATTTTCCTGCACGGCGGCTGGCTCCATCTCCTGGGCAACCTGTGGTTTCTTTATGTTTTCGGAGACAACGTGGAAGGCATCCTGGGGCATGGGAGATACCTGGTCTTTTATCTGCTTTCGGGAATAGGGGCCAATCTTATCTACCTCTTGTTTTCCCCCTTTTCCCAGATACCCCTGGTGGGGGCCAGCGGCGCCATCGCCGGGGTGATGGGGGCCTATTTTGTCCTTTTTCCCGGGGCCCGGGTCTTCACCCTGGTTCCCATATTCATTTTTATCACTTTCACAGAGCTCCCGGCCTACATCTTTCTAGGCATATGGTTTGTTCTGCAATTCTTGTTTGGGGCCTTCTCCATGGGCCAGCAGGGCGGGGGCGTGGCCTGGTGGGCCCACGTGGGCGGTTTCGTGGTGGGCATCCTGCTCCTCTGGCTCATGGAGCCGGAGCTGACGAAACGGCGCTTTCGCAAATGGTGAATGATCCTTAACATCTTTAACCACAGAGATACCGTGAGCACAGAGAAAGATGATTTTCAAATTTTGGCCATTAGCCAAAATTTGAAAATTATCTGGTATCTCCGCGGCCTCTGTATCTCTGTGGTGCAAAATATTGGAGACAAGCATTGAAGGTATTGCTCGTTCAACCCTCCCGGTACCGCCGGGATGGGCGTCTGGAAAAGCGGAAAAGGCGCTGGCTCCTGGGTATGACCCTTCCCTACGTGGCGGCCCTCACCCCTCCGGGAATTCAGGTCCGGATTAAAGATGACCTGCTGGATGACGTCACCTTTCAGGAGGATTGTGACTTGGCGGGCATTTCCTTCATGTCCCACCAGGCCCCCCGGGCCTATGAGCTGGCCGCGGGGTTCCGCCGCCGGGGCGTCAAAGTGGTCATGGGCGGCTTCCACGCCACCCTGGCCCCCGAGGAGGCCCAGGAGCACGCCGACGCTCTCGTCCTGGGGGAAGCGGAAGAGACCTGGCCTCGGCTCCTGCAAGACTTCCAGGCCGGGCGCCTCCTGCCCCGGTACCAGGCGGAGAAGCTGGCGGACTTGAAGGGCTTGCCGGTCCCCCGCTACGATCTCCTGGATCTGAAAAAGTACAAGCTCCTGAACATCCCGGCCCAGACCACCCGGGGCTGTCCCTGGGCCTGCAATTACTGCGAAGTCACCCAGGTGTACGGCGGCCGCTTCCGCCACCGGCCGGTGGACGAGGTCCTCCATGAAATCCAGGAGATCCAGCGCCTCACGGGAAGCCGGTTCATCTATTTCGTGGATGACAATTTCGTGGCCAACCGCCGCCATGCCATGGAAATCATGGAGCGCCTCATCCCCCTGGGCCTGGAATACGGCTGCCTGGCCACCACCAGCGTGGGGGACGATCCGGAACTTCTGGATATGATGGCCCGGAGCGGCTGTGTGCACGTCAACATCGGCATGGAGAGCATCAGCCCGGACAGCCTGAAAGCCATCAACAAGAGGCAAAACAAAATCAAGGACTACGAGCGCCAGTTCAAGGCCCTGGAAAAACGGGGCATCGGCTACTCGGTGAACGTTATGTTCGGCTTGGACGGCGACCGGCCGGATATCTTCGACAGCACCGTGGATTTCCTCATCCGCATCAAGGCCCCGGTCTCCTTCATGTTCATCCTGTCCCCCCGGGTGGGCACCAAGGTGCGGGAGCAACTGGTAAGCGAAGGCCGCGTTTTTGACCATGATTGGACCAAATACTGCGGCTTTCAGGTAGTGTACCGGCCCCGGCACATGACTCCCCGGCAATTGGAAGAGGAATATTGGCGGGCCAACCGCCGGTTTTATTCCTTGCCCTCCATCTTCCGGCGCCTGACCCCGCACCTTTACACCCTGCACATGCTGCCCTTCAACCTGATCTTCGCTTGGTGCGTGCGCCACCGGGTCCATCCGCTGGATTATTATTAACCACGGAGGCACAGAGGGCACAGAGAATACCCAGAGAGATGAATTTTTTAGTGTGGCGCTTTGAGCGCCAAAACTAAAAATCTCTGTGTCCTCTGGGCCTCTGTGGTGAAAGCTTAAGGAGATTGATTTGATTAAACGTTTATTTTGGGGGATTGGGCTGACCCTGGCTTTATCTATAATTCCCTTCCCGGCCCTGGGTCAGGAAGTCCTGGAGGGCGTCTCCCCCCAGGCCCGAGATCGGTTCCAGAAGGGCGAACGACTGGTCCGGGAAGACCGCCTGGACGACGCCATCCGGGCCTTTAAGGAAGCCGTCCGCCTTCAGCCGGATTACGCCGAGGCCCACCACCACCTGGGACTGGCCTTGGCCCGGCGCCAACAGTACCAGGACGCGGTGAAGGAGTTCCAGGAAACCCTCCGCCTCCAACCCCAATGGAGCCAGGCCCACGAGAACCTGGGCGTGGCCTATATCAAAATGGGGCGTTGGGAGGACGCCCGAAGAGCCTTCCTGGAAACGGTGCGCCTCCACCCCCAGAACGCCGAGGCCCACTACCACCTGGGGCTGGCCCTGGGTAAACTGGGGCGCCACCCGGAGGCCCGGGACGCCTTCCGCCAGGCTGTCCGCCTCCAACCGGACCTGGCCAAGGCTCATAAGAATCTGGGGATGGCATACATGAAACTGGAGCAGTGGAAAGAAGCGGGGCAGGCCTTCCAGGAAGCGGTGCGCCTCCAGCCGGGCGACGCCGAGGCTCATCTAGGGTTGTGCGCTTATTATGTGCAAATGGGCAACCAGGCCGCGGCGAAACAAGAATACCAGACCCTGCAGTCTCTCGATAAGAAGCTGGCTCAGAAATTCGCCGATCTGCTCAAGTAGAGGCAAAGTATAACCAACAAGACACCAAGTTTCATTGAAATAATATTTTTGGTTTGGCGCTTTCCAGCGCCAAACCTGAAGTCTTATCCCTGGTGTATCTTAGTGTCTTTGTGTCTTGGTGGTGAAATTTATAAAGGTCGCTAATGAAGTTTCAATCCCTCATCCGCCCGGTGCGGGAGAACTGCCAGATCGCCAGCGCCGCCCAGGCGGGGCATTATTCCCTGTGCGGACTGGTGCTGCGCTTGCGGGCCTTGTACAAATGGGAGCACGGGCTGCCTCCCTGGCGGGAGCCGGACCCCGGCGCAGTCCTGGCCTGGGTGGAGGGCCGGGAGCGGCATTGGGAGACCCTGGAAGGCCGTCCCTGGCAGTCCCTGGCCTGGGACGGGGCCAGTTTCGACCCCTTTCAAGTGGCGGAACTCAACGAGCGTCTCATTCCCCAGGGTCTGGCTTATGGCGCCGGCCTGGCCCGGGGATTGGCCCCCACCTTCTTTCTGGGAGAATTGACCCAGGTGCGCCGGGACGGGGACATCACCATCCTGGTGCTGGACCTGGAACTGGCCCGGGACCTGGACGGCACCCCGGCCTTGTGCCAGGGAACCCTGATTTACGCCCGCAAGCAGGCCCTGTCCTTCTACCTCTGGGACCGATTCTCCGATCCCACCCAGCAGACCAACCGCTTCCTGAAGATCGCCCTGGAAGCTTACAGCCTGCCTCTGGGAGCACTGCTGCAAAACCCGGACTATTATCGGGCGGCATTGGACGACATCCTGGACGCGGAACTGGAAGCCGTCATCCACCACGAAATGGGGGAAGCCCTGGAGCCCAGCCTCAGAACCGCGTTTCCCTTTATCCTGGAGCATTTCCCCCAGACCCGGGTGGAGCACTGGATCCGGGGCCTCAAGGACGCCTTGGCCGAAGTGAACGAATGGGGCCGGCTGGCATATATCATCCAAGCCCGGGCCTGGCCCTCCCTGGCGATGATGCTGGCTTTGCGCCCGGGGCTTTATTCCCTCCTCTTGCCGGAGTTGGAGCCGGCTTTCTGGGGATTGCACGCCACCGGCCATTGGGAAGTGCTGGACGAAGCGCGGCAAAGGACTTTGGTTGGTCTCCGACAGATGGCGGACGACCTAAACCTGCTGTTGGCTGCTGCTGATATCGAGCCCCACGGGACCCTGGTGGAAATCGAACGGCGCTTCCTGGCGCCCTTGGGCTTGTAAACAAAAAGTTGTGGTTGAGGGGAGGGGGCAAGGGCAAAGCCCTTGCCCCCTCCCCCCAAACACCCCCCTACTATCTCTTATCCGCCACCCGTACCGCCTTGCCTTCGCTCCGGGGCAGGGTGTTAGGCTCCACCAGCTCCACCTTGGGCGTCACCAGGAGTTCGTTTCGCAAGGCCTCGGCCAGGCGTTTCTGGAGGCGCTGCAGGTAGCGCAGGTCTTCCTGGAAAAACTCCTCTTTTACCTCCACTTTGACGTGCATCACGTCGTTGTAATTCTCCCGGGTGAGTTCCACCAGGTAATTGGCGTCCACTTCGGGCCTGGCCAGCAGGACCCGTTCGATCTGGATGGGGAAGATGTTAACGCCCTTGACGACGAGCATGTCGTCGGTGCGGCCCTGGATGCGGGAGATGCGCCGGTGGGGGCGGCCGCAGGGGCAAGGCTCGGGGTATAAAGAGGCCAGATCCCGGGTGCGGTAGCGCAAAATGGGCATGCCCTGGCGGGTGAGGCTGGTGAAGACCAGCTCTCCCGTTTCCCCGGGGCCCGCCGGCTCCAGGGTAACCGGGTCCACCACTTCCAGGAGGAAGGCGTCCTCCCAGACGTGCAGGCCGTTTTGCTCAGGACATTCAAAGGCCACGCCGGGGCCGTTCATCTCCGAAAGTCCATAAGAATTGTAGGCCTTCACCCCGTAAGCTTCTTCGATGCGCCGGCGCATTTCTTCGGTATGGGGTTCAGCCCCGATGAAGGCCATGCGAAGGTGGAGCTCCCGGGGATCCACCCCTCCCTGGGCGAAGGTGGCCAGGAGATACAGGGCGTAGCTGGGTATGATGTGCAGCACGGTGGTCCCGAATTGCTGCATCAGCTGGATCTGGCGGAGACTGTTGCCGGCCCCGGCGGGGATGGTGAGGGCCCCCAGCAGCTCGGCCCCGTAATGGAACCCCAGGCCGCCGGTGAACAGGCCGTAGCCCATCATGTTCTGAAAGACGTCGCCGGGGCGCACCCCGGTCATGAACATGGAGCGGGCCACCAGGTCGGCCCAGGCGGCGATGTCCCGGCGGGTGTAGTAAATGACCGTGGCCTGGCCGGTGGTGCCCGAAGAGGCATGGAGGCGCACGATTTCCGTCAAAGGACAGGTGAGCATGTCCGGGCCGGCGGCCCGTAGATCGTCCTTGGTGGTGAAGGGAAGGCGGCGCACGTCCTCCAGAGATTGAAGAGGCTCGGCGTTTATCCCGGCCTGGGCCAGGCGCTGCCGGTAAAAAGGGCTTTGCCCGGCCCGGCGCACCGTGTCTTGAAGGCGCTGGAGCTGAAGTTCTCTAAGTCTTTCATCGGGCAAAGTTTCAATGGTGGCATCCCAGTACACGTGGTTCTCCTATTTCCGGTTTGTAATGGTTTTTGAGGGGAGGGCCGGGGGACCGCGATCCCCCCCTCAGGCTCCCCTCCCCACCCCCTGTTAGGGGCGTGATTTATAGGGGTTGCCCAAAGTAATTTCCCCGTAGGGGCACGGCGAGCCGTGCCCAAGGTACAGGGGCACAGCACGCTGTGCCCCTACGTCAAAAAACCATCGGAAAAAACTTTTGGCAATCGCTATATCACGCCCGCTGGCGTCGGGCGCAATAAATTGCGCCCCTTGTGATTGGGGGAGGGAGCAAGAGCGGGCCTTGACCCTCTCCCCCCAAAAATCTTATCACGGTTAGAAACCTAGATAATTTATTTTTCCAGGCGAATAGCAGAAAGGGCGGTTTTTTCCATGATGGCCGTTTCCCCACCCGGGCGGCGGTGGTCGACTTCTTGAATACGGGACTTGCCTTGGGTCTGACCCCCGCGGAACAGGCCGACCTGGTGCAGTTTCTCCTATCCATCTAAAAATAAACCAGGGTTGGGGGCATGGTCGCCCCCTTCCCCAAACCCCTTGCCCCACCTCCCGTCGGCGCTTAATATTGGTTCATAGCCCAAACCCCAGCCTCGGTGGGAGGCCAATCGCCGCGCTTTAATCTTTGTCAAAAAACTATTTAATTGACAATTGGCCTCCGCTTGAGTAATTATTCACAATTAGGCCGGATTGCCCGGGAAAGGTTCAATAGTGCCCATTGACCTGAACATTCTCATCGGCGGAACTGCGGGCCAGGGAGTGCACGCCATTACTTTGCCCCTGGCCAAGACCCTGGTGCGCCGCGGCTGCCAGGTGCTCTTCATCCAGTCTTACGAGTCCCGCATCCGGGGAGGCCATCTCTTTAACCTGATCCGGGTGGCGGACCGCCCCCTGATTTCTTCCCGGGAAGGGGTGGACATCTTGGTGGCCCTGAACCAGGAGACGTTGACCCTGCGCTTTAAGGAACTCTCCCGGGACGGGGTGATCATTTACGACGCCTCCCGGGTAAAAGAGATCCCCGACGACCATCCTTCGGTGGCCTTGACTCATGAAGACCTGATCCCAGGGGAGGCCAAGGCCGGGGAGATCGCGGTGAACGCCGGGGTCTGCGGCGCGCTCCTGGGTTTGTTGCAGGCGCCCCTGGGGCCCATGCTGGAGTTGCTGAAGGAGACCTTCGAGGCCAAGGGCGCGCCGGTGGTGGAGTGGAACGTCCAGGCCGCCACCCGGGGCTATGAACTGGCGGCGGGCAAAGGGGCGGCCCTGTCCCTGGCCGGGATGCCGCAGCCTGCGGAACGCCGGCTGCTCATCAGCGGCCACGAGGCCCTGGCCTTGGGCGCCCTGGCGGCCGGCCTGCAGTTTATCAGCGGCTACCCCATGACCCCCTGGAGCAGCGTGCTCAACGCCGTGGGCCAGCGGGCGAGGCGCTACGGAGTGGTGGTGGAGCAGGCGGAGGACGAGATCGCGGCCATTAACATGGCCTTGGGAGCGTCCTATGCCGGGGTCCGCTCCATGACCGGCTCTTCCGGGGGCGGCTTCTGCCTGATGACCGAGGGGTTGGGGCTGACGGCCATGACCGAGACTCCCCTGGTCATCGTGGAGGCCATGCGTCCGGGACCCAGCACGGGGCTCCCCACCCGCACCTCCCAGGGGGACCTGGGGTTCGTCCTCGGGGCCGGCCAGGACGATTTCCCCCGGGCCATTTTGGCGCCGGGGACCCCGGCCCAGGGATTCGCTTTGGCAGCAAAAGCCTTCAACCTGGCGGACCGCTATCAAATGCCGGTGTTTCTGCAAACCGACCAGTATTTCGCCGACACCCAGTTTACCCACGAAGCCGCGGATTTCCCGGCGCAGGTGGAGATTGACCGGGCCCTGGAAACGGGTCCGGCTGAAGGCGAATATGAGCGCTACGCGTTCACCGACTCCGGGGTCTCCCCCCGGAGGCTGCCGGGATTCGGGCCGGTGGTGGTGGCGGACTCGGACGAACATACCCCCGACGGCCACCTCACCGAAGACCTGGAAGTGCGGCTGAAGATGCACGAGAAGCGCCTGCGCAAGCTTACAGGGCTGGTCCAAGAGTTGGGGGGGATCACCGCGGCCGGCCCCGCGGAGGCCCCGCTGGTCCTGGCCTGTTGGGGCTCCAGTTACGGGCCGGTGGCCGAAGCGGTGGCCCGGCTCAACGCCGACCAGGTTCCGGCCCGCCTGGTGCATCTGAGCGAGTTGTGGCCCTTTCCCCGGGACGCGGTGAGCGCGGCCTTGGCCGGGGCCCAGAAGCTGGTGATGGTGGAGCTGAACGCCACCGGCCAGCTCAACCGGCTGCTGCGCCAGGAGACGGGGCTAAACGCGGACCACCTGGTGTTGAAGTATGACGGCAGGCCCTTTACCCCGGAGTATATCCTGCGCGGGCTGAAAGGAATCGGGTGAGGGAGAAGGCCATGCTGCCCCTAGAATCATACCAAGGAGTAGAGTCGGCCTGGTGCCCGGGCTGCGGCAATTTTCCCATGCTCAAGGCCTTCAAGCAGGCCCTGGCGGAGCTGGAAATCCGGCCGGAAGAACTGGTGGTGGTTTCCGGCATCGGCCAGTCGAGTAAATTCCCTCACTACCTGAAGTGCAACACCTTCAACGGCCTTCACGGCCGCACCCTGCCCGTGGCCACGGGCATCCGCCTGGCCAACCCGGACCTCAAGGTGGTGGCGGTGGCCGGCGACGGCGACTGCTACGGCGAAGGAGGAAATCACCTCCTGGCGGCGTTTCGCCGGAACCCGGACATGACCCTGGTGGTGCACAACAATCAGGTGTATGCGCTTACCAAGGGGCAGGCTTCGCCCACCAGCGACCAGGGCTTCGTGACCCTGCTCCAGCCCCAGGGGGTCTATACTCCGCCGCTCCACGCCCTGGCCCTGGCGGTGGCCCAGGACTGCTCCTGGGTGGGGCGGGGTTTTGCCGGGGACCTGGAATACTTGACCAAACTCTATAAAGAAGCTATTAACCATAAAGGCTTTGCCCTGCTGGAAGTGCTGCAGCCCTGCGTGACCTTCAATCGGGTGAACACCTTTCAATGGTATCGCCAGCGGGTGTACCACGTGGATCAAGAGCCGGACTATGATCCGGAAAATGAAATCTGGGCTTATCAGAAGGCCAAGGAGTGGGGGGACCGGATTCCCACCGGGGTGATTTACCGCAACCCCCGGCCTTTGCTGGAAGAAGCCCATTTGGCGCTGAGAGAAGGGCCCCTGGTGCGGCAGCAACCGGTGCGGCCCATTGATGGGCTTTTGGCGGAATTTTATTAAATTGTGGTAATTGATAATGCCAAAACCCTCCTCGTTCCCCCGTTTAACTTGGGAACGAGGAGGGGATAGCAAGGAGAGGATCATGACGGAACAGACTTCCTGGGACATTTTGAGGGAACCCAACCGCATTCTGTTGGAAGATGACTATTCCGGACTGATGGAGCTGCTCATTTATGGGCTCACCTTTGCAGTGGAGATCGGGCTTTGCTTTGTCCTGGGCGTCACCTACCTGCGGGGGTAGGGCGTTTCAAGCACCTGACCTAAGCGGGTATCTATGAAAAAGGTGCACGGAACGCTGCTGCGCTACGTTAAAACTACTTAGAGAGCTGGGCAGAGGTCCCAATGGCATGGTATTCCATATTACCGGCGGAAAATAATTCCTTTAGGGAAAATCCTTTTCGCATTTTTTGGTGAATTTTGGTATTTATACCGGTCTAAGAAATATTTGAAAAAAAGGCCGGTTTAATTTAAAATTAACATTGGGATAGCAGTATCCAAACCAGAAACCAATTCCCTGCCGGAGGTCGATGACAACCGGACCGACGGTGAGTCGGCGCGGGGAGGAACCCACCATACCTGGGGGTTACCACAGGCACTGGCGTAAGGAAAGTTGCAGAGCCGCGGAACCTATTGGCAAGGCTCAGGGAGGTGTGGGAGCTATATGATTAATGAACTTTTAGCCCCAGGCGGCAGCCTGGAAATGGTGGAAGCGGTTTTTAAGAACGGCGCCAACGCGGTGTACGTGGGGGCCAAGGGTTTCAGCCGCCGCAAGTGCGAATGGGAATTGGAAGACAGCCAGATAGGCCAGGCGGTGAACATCGCCGCCGGTTACCAGGGGCAAGTGCGGGTGGCTCTCAACGCCGAGATACCGCCGGAGAAGCTGCCCCTGCTCATGGGTAAGGTGGAAAAGTACGCCCACTTCGGCATCGAAGGGGTGATCGTCAAGACCCCGGCAGTGATGCAGGAGGTTAATCGGCTGTTTCCGGAGCTGGTGATTCACGCCAGCGTGGGTTGCAACATTCAAACGAAGGCGGAAATGGCCCGGTTCCAGGCCTATGGGGCCAGCCAAATCGTGGCCTCCACGGAAATCAACACCGTGGACAAGTTGGCCCGCTTCAAGCGGGAGGCCGATGAGCTGGGGCTCAAAACTGAGATCCTGGTCCACGGCAACCGCTGTATCGGCGGGGTGGGCAACTGCATGTTCCACGACCTCATCGCCGACTCTTACATCCGCAAGGTTTACCGGGATGAGGACGGCAACGAAATAGTGGAATACGAGGGCTGGCCGGACCGCAGCGGCAGTTGCTTCCGCCTCTGTCTGCTCACCGACGAGCAGCGCCAGAAGATTCTGGCCCGGCGGGGTCATTCCCGGACCCGGATTGAGGAGGTCAACGAGCGGATTCGCCGCCATCCCAACGTGGCCTTCGCCATTTTGGGCGACGAGCTCAAAGCCTATCTTGACCTGGGGCTGGCCACCATAAAAGTCCAGGGCCGGGAATATGCGGTGTCCATGATTTCCCGGATGATCTGTTGTTACCGTCAGCTCATCGACGCCCATGCCCGGGGGGAAGACATCAACTCACCGATTTTCCAACGGATCCAGGACCGGCTGGCGGACCTGGTCCGGGAACGGGACCGGGCCAGGCTGGAGAAGACCCAGGAATTGCACCGGAACATTGGGGGCCTTTAATGTAATCCTTTTTGTCATCTGACTTAAATATTTTTCTTTATATCCATTAAAAGCCTATCCTATAATGTAATGAGGATGGGCTTTTTTCGTTAGATATGGCAACGTTGACCACAAGCGCAAAAATATATTCCAAATAAAATATAAAAAGCTTTAATTACGTTAAAGCAACTACAACAATTAAGAACAAGTCTGTGAGGCTCACTCAACCTAACCCCCAGTTTTCTTTCCTCGCCCTCCTGGGTGGAGTGTTTCTGACCATCTTCGTCTTGCTGGGGAGTTTCTGCAACCTGGCGTATTTCCCCACCCTCTGGTGGGATGAAGCCATCTTTTCCGAAACCGCGGCCAATCTGGTGCAGCATGGCCGCTATGCTTTCACGGTGCAGAGTCCGGACCAGTTAAACGACCTGGACTACCGCATCAGCGTGGGGCCGGCGGTGATTTTGCCCGTGGCCATGGCCTACCGCCTTTTCGGGGTAGGGGTGATACCGGGCCGTTTGGTGATGGGCCTATTCCTGTGCCTGGTTTTTCTATCCCTGTACCTGGGGGCCAAGCGGCTTTGGGGCCGGGGAACCGCCCTGGCCGCGGCGGCCCTGGCCCTGGCGGGAACCGATGTCCTATACTGGGGCCGCTCGGTCCTGGGGGACATCCCGGCCCTGGGGCTATTCTTATGCGGCACCTGGCTGCTGGTGAGGGGTCTGGAAGAGGAGGCGCCCTATTTTCTGTTGGGAGGAGGCGTCTTCCTGGGACTGGCCTTCGCGGCCAAGGAGTTTTACGGTTTGGCCTTTCTTCCCCCCCTGGGGGTCATGGCCCGCCATTCCTGGGGCCATAAGAGCCGCCTGGCCAGGTGGATGCTGGTTTATATCCTGGGATTAAGCCTGCCCTTGTTAGCATATCTGGGAATGAAATGGGTCATCCTGGGAGACCTGCCCGGGGCGGTGATCCACTTTTGGTCCCAGAAAAAGCTCCTGTGTCATGAATTTTTCACGCCGTTAACCATCGGCCGCATCTATCCCGAAAGCGCCGTTTACCTTCTGGGACATCCCCTGATCTGGCTGGGAATTCTAGGGTCCTGGTGGACGGTGAAAAGAGAGGCTTATTCTCCCGGCGCCAGGCTTTGGGTTTGGAACTTTATCCTGTGGAGTCTGGTTTATCTCACCGCGGTGTGGTGGCACCGATTTGCCTTACCGGCCCTGTTTCTGGCCGCCCCCCTGGGGGTGCACTTCCTCCGGCAAGGTCTGGGCCGGTTAGCCGCCTCCCTGGTAAGCCGGCCCCGCCCCGGATGGCTGGCAGGCGGTCTGACCCTATCCTTGATCATGGTTTATCCCTTTTCGGGACTGGAATATCTGGACATGATTTTGACCAGTCGGACTAAGGCTGACAGTCCCTATCGCCTGGTGGATTTTCTCAAAAAAGTGCCCCGGCAATGCCTCATCGAGACCCCGGAATATGAGCTGGCCTTTCTGGACGACGATCACCGTATTCACCTGATGCCGGCATTTTTCTTTGTGGAGGCCACTCCGGAAAAGATTGTGCTGCTGAACCCCCGGAACAAACCTTACGATTTCAACCGGGTGGGCGCCGAGGTGTTGATTCTGGGGACGTTCGGCAAAAGCGTCTTTCGCCAGGTTTACCCCCCGGAGCGCCTGGCTAAAGAGTGGCGCCGGGTGGCCCAGGTGGATAATTATGACATTTACGTATCCCGGAAAACCGGGAAAAAATTATTGGCAACCCTATCCCGGTCCCTGGCCCCGACCCGCCTGGAAGTTCCTCCCAAACCTCTTTATAATATTTCTGATGTCTCCTCTAATTATCAGGACTATCACTGAATTCCGCCGTCTTTACCGGCGCCTGGGGCCCGGAGACCTGGTCCTGGGGCGCCTGGCCCTGAAATGGGGGGAAGAGGTCAAACTTTTTGACCTGGCCGATAGGGGAGTGGCGCTTTTCCCCTCGGCCCTGGCCCAACTGCTGAGCCGCTCCAAGGCGGCCCAGGCAGAAGTGCTAGGGGAGTTTATGGTCCCGGCGGGATTTGTCGCTTATGCTCTTCCGGACCTGGCGGACCGCCTGGGCGAATTCCAGGCTCAGGGTCTAACCCAGGTGGTGACCAAGCGGGACCGGGCTAACCTGGGTCTGGGAGTGAGTTCGTGGCCCTCCCTGGAGGCCCTGTATAACCTGGCGGCGCTCCAGGACATCCCCTACCCGGTGGTGGTGCAGCCCTTTCTCCCTCAGGCCCGGGACTTGCGGGTGGTGGTTTTGGGAGAATATGCGGAAGCCTATGAACGGTTCAACCCCCACAGCTTTCGCAAGAATCTCTTTCAAGGGGGGTCGTCACAGCCGGCGGAACTGACTCCGGAATTGCTCGATTTCTGCCGTCGGGCCATGGCCCGGGGCAAATTTCCTTACGCCGTTTTGGACCTTCTGGTCAGCATGGGCGGTGAAGTTTATCTTTCGGAAATTAATCTTCAGGGGGGGCTCAAGGGAGCAAAGCTCAGCCAGGAAGAATTCCGTCGCCGGGTGGCGGCTCTGGGAGAGGAATTTTTCGGACAATGGGCAAACTCATAGAAGATCCGGCTCTCCGGGATAAGGCCTACGTTTTTACCGACCGCACCGACGCGGGTCAGCGGCTGGCGGCCTGCCTTTTGACAAGCCTTAAAGATATCCATCTTTATGCCATGCCGGCAGGAGGGGTGCCGGCGGCCGCAGATATCGCCCTTTTTGCCATTCCCGCCGGGGGGGTGCCGGTAGGGGCGGAAATTGCCCGGCTCCTGGGAATTCCGTTGGACCTGGTCATCGTCCGCAAAATTCAACTTCCCTGGACCACCGAGGCCGGCTTCGGGGCCCTCGATCCGGCAGGGGAGGCCATCTTCAACCAAAATCTGCTGGAGCGCTCACATCTATCTCCTGAGGAAATTCAGGAACAGGTGCGGAAAACCCTGGCGGTAATCCAGCAGCGGGAGGCCCGGCTAAGGGGCGGCAAACCCTACCCCCGCCTTAACGGCCGCCCCACCCTGGTGGTGGACGACGGCCTGGCGTCGGGATATACCATGCGGGCCGCCTTGCGCTTTTTAAAAGAACAGGGCGCCGGGCCGCTCATCGTTGCGGTCCCCACCGGCTCGGGGCGCACCGTGCGGGAGCTGCTCCCCCTAATGGACGAACTTTACTGCCTTAATGTCCGCACCGGCTTGTCCTTCGCGGTGGCCGACGCCTACCGGGCCTGGTACGATCTGACCGAGGACGAGGTGCTGGGGTTTTTAAAGTCGGTGGGGAAGGTTTAGCGGCCAGTGGGCAGTGGTCAGTAAATGATCGGTGGAGGTGGACAACTGAATAAGATTTGGCGGGGAGGGTCGCTCCCCGCATCTAAAGGAAAAAGCCTGGCGAAAATGAAATACCCGGCAAACCCAACCCCGAATCCAAAAATAACCCGCATCCCCGTGGACCAGGTGGCCTTTGACATCGACGGGGTGGTGGCGGACATCATGACCACTTTCCTGGACCTGGCCCGGCGCCGCTACGACCGGGGCCACCATCTGCGGTACGAGCACATCACCACCTTCCGCCTGGAGGACTGCCTGGACCTGGAACCCTGGATCATTGCGGAACTCATCCGGGAGCTCATTGACCGGCCTCACGAATTGCCCATCGAACCTTTACCCCATGCCATCCCGGTGCTCCAGCGGCTGGCCGGTGAGGCCCCGCTGCTCTTCATCACCGCCCGGGACCGGGCCGGCCCCATCCGCACCTGGCTGACCCGGACCCTGACGTCGGTGCCCCCGAAGGCCATCCGGGTGGTGGCCACCGGCGACCCGGACACCAAGATTCACTCCTTGCAAGACCACGGGGTGCGCTACTTTGTGGAAGACCGCCTGGAGACCTGCTGGCACGTGGCGGCTCACGGCATCACCCCCGTCCTCTTTGTCCAGCCCTGGAACCGTTCGCCCCATCCTTTCCCGGAAGTTGAATGTTGGAAGGACCTGGGGGCCATGCTGTTCAATAATGGGAACAATGATTAACCACTAAGACGCCAAGAGCACGAAGATATTATTAAGGGGCGTCCGGGAGTTCCGGGACGCCCCTTAATCGTTTCTTCGTGGGCCTTGGTTTGGAATGATGGGTGTGGTATATTTTTTTAGATAACGCAGTCTTGCAGGTAAATTGACTGATACAATGGTTCATGGTAAAAAATTATAAAAAATTAATCCATGAAGTTGCGAGGTCTGGGGGCCATGGGCGAAGCACTGCTAAAGCGGGTTTATCCATATATTGGGGTTAATCCGGAGATTGCCGGGGGCGCGCCCATTATTGAGGGGACGCGTATCCCGATCCGCGTCATTGCCGGATATTACCAGATTGGGATGAGCGTGGATGAGATTCTGACGGCCCTGCCTCATATAACCGCAGCGCAGGTCCATTCCGCTTTGGCCTATTATTTCGACCACCAGGAAGAGGTGGACGCAGACCTGGCCGCCTCAGCCGATACAGATTTTTGGAAAAAGGAAGCTCTGGTTCACCCCCGTCAATCTTGACCAACCTCTATGAAAATCAGGCTCTTCCTGGATGAAGACGTGCATGCCGCCCTGGCCCATGCCTTGCGCCGGCGCGGTTACGATGTGATTCATGCCCAGGAACTGGAACTAAAAGGCCGCAGTGATCAAGAACAATTGGCCCTTGCGGTCTCTCAAGAGAGGTGCCTGTTTTCTTTCAACGTCAGAGATTTTGTGTTGCTGCACAACCGATGGGTAAGGACTCAGCGAGACCATTGGGGCATCGTGGTCGCTAAACAAGTCTCCTTTAGAGAAACTATGCAAAGGCTTCTGCGGTTCCTGCAACACTCCGACAAGGAGGATATGAGAAACAGCTTGGAATTTTTGTTAGGGTAAGTTCTTACCTCACCGAATCCTATTTTCCCACCCCTTTCAACGCCAGCGCCACGGCTTCCTGGGGGCTGGCGGCCCGTTTCACCCCGGCGAGGTCCCAGGCTGCTTCCAGGGCGATGACGGGCTTGCCCAGTTTCAGGGCAATGGCCGCTTCGGACACGGTGCCATAGCCGCCGTCCACCGCAATGAGGGCGTCGGCGCTATGGGCGATGATGAGATTGCGGGCATGGCCCATGTTGGTGGCCAGGCTGAAAGTGAGAAAAGGGTTGGCCCGGCGCCGGTCACCATCGGGCAGGATGCCCAGGGTCACTCCTCCGGCTTCTACCGCGCCCTGGGCCGCGGCGGCCATAACGCCGCCCAGGCCGCCGCAAATTACCACCGCGCCCCGCCGGGCCGCCTCCCGGCCCACTTCCCGGGCCATTTCAGCGATTCCTGAAGACACATCTCCCCCTCCAATTACAGCTAAATAAATTGTTTTAGACAAAGGGGTTTCCCTTTATTGATTTCAATGAACATTAGGTTAGACATTACCCAATTAATTCAAGTTCTTTCTTGTCTTTAAAAATAGCTTCTTTTAATTTATGGTAATACCTAAAGAAAATTCTTCCAGCTTTATACATTTCGTATATTGCACCTATGGACCATGCTTCCATCCAACTTCTGAGCTCTGGTTCATGTTTCATGAGTAGGTTTAGTCTTGCTAGATCAGATGACTTCATAACTAATATAACTTTACGATAATTAAATTTGCGGGCTTGAGCAAGGCGATCTTTTGCTTCAGTAAGATTTCCAGAAATCTGCACTTCTATAGCAACCTCTGGATTCTTGCCAGAAAGCCAGGCAACGTCAAGCTCATAGGCATGGTCTGGAGTTATTTTGTGCCTTGTTTGAGTATTGTAGTCCATCCATGAGCCGATTTGCTCCAGCATTTCTGATATGCGATCATGAAGAGAATTGGCTTGTAAGGGAAGGTCCATTATTTCTTGTTCAAATTCTTTTTCGGTTTTGCCTATAATTTGGAGGGGTTCCTTTATTTCAATTGTTGCTCTCTCGGCTATTACTTTTTTCATTTCTGCTTCAATCAGCCGAAAGTCCTCTTCTGGAATTGTCTTTATACTTCCTTGAAAATGAACCCCCCATTTTTCTTTATTCTCGATAAACTTAAGATCGGGAACAAGTCTTTTAGTATCAATTAATTCATCATCATTAAGGACTATATTGGGTTTTGATTCCCTTCTTGCTGGCCATTTTTCATCTTCCTCCTTCCAGACTTTCGAATAATCTTCATAATAATCACCGGTTACAGTTGCAGTTGCGCCAAATTTTTGTAATTTCATAATATAATATACAATTCTATCTCCAATTTGCATTCTTTGAACTTGCCTTCTGAATCTATGCGGCAACCCCTGAAGCTTGAATCCAAGCGTTTCGCGATCCAACCTAAAATTTTCCGCCGATGTGACAATAATCCAATATTGCATCATAATCACCTTTTTGATAAAAAGTTTATATTAGCCAAAAAATTATTTGTAGAATTCATGATGATGCGGCTCCTTAAAGGAGGCAGAGAGCCACCAACGAGACCACTCTTTTGAATATATGTAATGGACCACAGGCATGGGGCTTAAATTTTACAAAATAAATTGCTCCCAAAATATTAAATTAAGTATGCTTTCAAAGTCCAGAAAATATAAGACCTTTGTATTAATCATTCTGGCCCTAACCGCGGCCGCGGCGTGCGCCTCGGTCCCTTATACTGACCGCCGCCAGCTCCTGTTGGTATCCGAAGGCCGGGAAGTCGCCATGGGATACCAGGCTTTTCAGCAGATCCGCCGCCA
>VGSO01000007.1 GCA_016874945.1 Deltaproteobacteria bacterium | reverse complement strand
AGCGCTTATGCGGGGGAGGGGGCAGGGGCGGCTACCCCTGGCGCCCTCCCCCAATATTTCTACTCCACTTCCTTAGGCGGGTACTGCACCCCGGCCCACCAGTGGGGATCCACATCCGGGAAGATATGGTCCCGTTCCCGGCAGAATTCCAGGAAATTCCAATCCTCCGGCGGCAAGTCCCGGTTGGCCGCGTAGCGCCGGGCCATGGCCGACAGGCGGCGGAAGTCGTCATAGTGCACCACCAGCCGCAGCTCGGCATAGTCCCGGGCGCTGAAGGTGCTGATGAGGAACTGCCAGTCCGAGGCTTCCAGCAAAAACAGGGAGCGGCCGCATTGTTTGAGCAGATCCTGGAGCCGGGGGTCGGGGTCCCCGGCGAAAGACCGCGCCAGGTCTTCCATTTCCTTCTCGGAGGGATAAATGTGACGCCAAGTCCAGTCGTTCATTTCATTGAGCCAGATCCAGTGGTAGCCGCCTTCGCCCCAGGAGCCTTCCGGGAGACTGATGACCGCCTGGGGGGTGAAGATTTCCATGAGCTGGCTGCCGCTGGCCGGGCGGACCTTGGTTTGGGTATGGAAGCGCCGCAGCACCTGGTAGAGCCATTCCGGGCCTTCAAACCACCAGTGACCCAGGAGTTCGGTGTCGTAAGGGGCCACCACCAACCCCGGCCGGCCCTGGGCGGCCCGGAAATCGGCCAGGATGCCGGACACCAGGGAAACGAAGTGGTCCGCCTGATCGTTGATGCGCTCCGCCACCCATTGGGGGTGGTATGGGGCCTTATCCGCCAGGTCGGCCTGGGCGGAGGTGACCCGCCAGTACCGGAGGCCTCCGGGGAAGTGTTTCTTATGGAAGTCCAAATAATTGCCGTCGCCGGGGTAGCCCCATTCACCGCTCCACACCTGGAGCCCGGTTTGAGGGTCCCGGGTGAATACGGCCACCGGGCGCTTGGCCTCCGGGGCGGAGCTCACCAGGTAAATCTGATGGGGTGATTTTTCCTCTTCTTCGGGCCGTTCCTGATATTGGGCCGCAAACCTGGCCCAGAGCCTCTCCAGGGCCTCGAACCGGTCTTTATAGACCCCGATGGCCCTGCCGCCTTTTAACAGGTGAGAGTCAATGATGAAATACCCAATACCGTTTTCCGACAGAAATTCTTCCACGCCTTTGCGGAGCACGGGAGCCTCAGCCAGACCGGGCAGGGGCGGGGCCCACTTGTAGCGGGGACGGTAGGCGCACTCCGGCAGCCAGAAGCCCCGGGGTTCCCGGCCGAAGTGGCGCCGGTAGGCCGCCACCCCCTGCTTCACCTGGGCCTGCACCGCGGTGTCCCGCCCCAACAGGGGGAGGTAGCCGTGGGTGGCGGCGGAGGAGATGATTTCCAGCATACCGGCGTCCATGAGCCGCCTGAACGCGCCCAGCAGGTCTTCCTTCAGGTCCTCCACAAAGGCTTGTTTAAGCCGGGCGTGATGATCTTTCCATATCTGGGCCACTTCGGCGAAATGGGTTTCCCCCAACTTGCGGAAGGTGACCAGGTCTTCCTGCGCCGCGTCAATTTTATTATCCAGGTAATTTTTGAATTCCGTGCGGAATACAGGGGAGGCCAGCATCTCCGCCAGGATGGGAGTGATGCCCAGGGTCACCCCCGAAGGCAACCCTTCCCCGGCCAGGCGGTTGAAGGCCTGGAGGAGGGGAATGTAAGACTCGGCGGCGGCCTCGTTGAGCCAGTCCATACCGTGGGGCCAGCGCCCGTGACCGATGACGTAGGGCAGGTGAGAATGAAGCACAAACGTGAAGTAGCCTAAGGGTTCGGGCATTTTCAACTCCAGTTTTCGGTTTGCGGTTTGCGGTTTGCGGTTTTCGGTATTTTCCATGCAGGCAAAGCTACTTAAGTGTAAATAACAGAACCTCAGCAGTTAAATCTGAATAGTTTTGGAGAAGGTAATAAATGTGATTCTGTTTACACCGAAAACCGAAAACTGAAAACCGCATTAATTTAAGTTACAATATCGGCCTTGATCAAATTGGTGGTTCCCGGCACGCCGATGGGGGTGCCGGCGGTGATCACCACCCGCTCTCCGGCGGCGAGCATGCCGGCCTTCACCGCCTCCTGGGTCACCACTTTGAGCATGTGGTCGGTGTCCTCCAGTTCCGGGGCCAACAGGGGAAAAACGCCCCAAGATAGGCAGAGGCGGCGCCAGGTCTCCCGGCGGGGGGTGACCCCCACGATGGGCGCCTGGGGCCGGAAACGGCTGATGAGCCGCGCGGTGCCGCCATAGTGGGTGCTGGTGACGATGGCCGCGGCTCCCAAATCCAGGGCCATTTCACAGGCCGCATAGCTGATGGCTTCGGAAATGTCCTGGCGGGTGGAGGGCATGCGCCGGCGCAGCCATTCCACATAGGGAAAATGCTCTTCCGTAACCCGGGCCACCTGGTCCAGGAATTTCACCGCTTCCACCGGATACAGGCCGGCCGCGGTTTCTTCGGAAAGCATCACCGCGTCGGTGCCGTCCAGGATGGCATTAGCCACGTCGGTGGCTTCCGCCCGGGAAGGCCGGGGGCTCTCCACCATGGAAAGCAGCATCTGGGTGGCGGTGATCACGGGTTTGCCCGCCCGATTGGCCAGGGCGATGATTTCTTTCTGGAGCATGGGCACCTGTGCCAGGGGCGCCTCCAACCCCAGGTCGCCCCTGGCCACCATGAGCCCATCGGCCGCGGCCACGATATCTGACAGACGGCCCAGGGCTTCATGTTTCTCAATCTTGGCGATGATGGGGGTGTCAGCTTCCAGACTGTGGACGAAATCCCGGGCTTCCTGGATGTCTTGGGGGGAGCGCACATGGGAAAGGGCCACAAAATCCACCCCCTGCTCAATGCCGAAGCGCAGATCATCCCGGTCTTTGGCCGTGAAAGCCGGCACCGACAGGGTATGCCGGGGGAAATTTAACCCCGCCTTGGAACGTAACACCCCACCCGCCACCACCCGGCAACGAAGGGCCTCCGGGGTCTTGCTTTCTACCTGAAGTTCGATGCGCCCGTCGGCCAGCAGGATGGGGACGCCGGGCGGGGTTTCGGAAATCACTTCCGGGTAGTTGACGCTGACCCCTTGAGGGCCGCCTTCTCCGGGAATGGAGGAGAGATAAAAATCCTGGCCCGCCCTTAAAAGCGTTTCGCCTCCGACTAGTGGTCCGATGCGAAGTTTAGGCCCGGCCAGATCTTGCAGGATGGCCAGGGGAAGCCCCATTTGGGCGGAAACCTCCCTGAGGCGCCTGATCCAGGCGCGATGCTCTTCCCTGGCGCCATGGGAGAAATTGAGCCGGGCCACGTTCATCCCCGCCACCAGTAGGCGGGGGAGAACCTCCCCGGCGCAGGCCGGCCCCATGGTGCACACGATTTTGGTGCGTCGCTTGCCCCGCAAAATGGACATGGCGAATCAGGTTCCAGGTTTTTCGGGTTTATATTTCCATATTACCATAAGTTATCCACCAGCCTGACTTATGGGGGGATTAGCTCAAAAATGGGGAATTATTCCTTGGCCATGGATAATATTGTGCCGTTAATTGCTTTATTGTCGGTTATCTCTTAAAAGAAGTTTACCCAGGGTTGACAAATTATGCCAGAGAATTAACTAATTAAGCAAATTTCAATCTAATATATTGTCAGGTATGAAATTTGCATTGCAATTATTAACACTTTTTCAGGGTGTAATTAAAGGGGGAGATTAATTATGCCTATTTATGACTATCAATGTGTTGATTGTCGGGGGCGGGACCAAAGGGTCGCCGGTTTGGATGACCATACTGCCCTGTGCACCCAGTGCGCGGGTTTGATGCTGCGCCTGGATGAGGACGTTTTCAAACCCTATTTCGAAGAGGCCCTGGAAGCCTGGGCCGAAGAGAACAAGACCAAGATTTCCGTTTAAATTGCAAACTACCGCAAGAAAGCCCCTGGTTAAAAGGGGTTTTTTGTGGTTAAGGTTAGTGAAAATATTCTCAAGTCAATTTTTTGACAAATTTCAGGTTCCTGACAATAGGGGGAGGATAAGCCCATCCCCTTTTTTATACTTGAAATTTGCCCTACCTCGCTTATTTTTTGACTTTAGGCTCCTGGGGATGCCCTGCCTTCTCCCATTCCCGCCAGCCGCCTTTTAGGACCGCGACCTCCTTGTATCCCATCTGCAGCAACTGCTGCCCCACCCGGGAGCTGGTGCCTTCGTTGGGTCAGGCGCAGTAGAGGACGATTTCCTTGTCTTTGGGGAGGGTTGGGCCCCAAGTGGCGGCCTTGCTGGGTTCTTGCCGCACCGCGCCCGGGATCTTCTTGTCGGAGGCGCTCCAATCTTTAGGGGAGCGGACGTCAATGATGAGGACCTTGGGGTCCCCCAGTCTGCCTTTCAGGGCGTCTTGGGTCACGAACTGCAGTTCCGGTTTCTGGGCCAGGCTGACGCTCAGAGGCGCCAGCACCAGCATAACCACCGCCCATAGCAGCCAGGCTTTTCGGTGCACGGTGCCTCCTCCTTTTTATTTTTATTACTCAGGTCACGTAATTGTTCTCATTTCGCCAAATCAGTTACTTGAAATTTTAGTACTGAGGACTGAGTCTTCGCCATCTCTATCTTAAATTACTCAGTCCTCAGTCCTCATCACTCAGTCCTGCCTTTGGATAATGGGAACAATTAATCGCTCCGAAGTAATAAAAGACTACCGGCGGCCGCTTCGGTTAAAGGAGAACTCCACCGCCGCCTTTGCCGGCTTGCCGCCCATCTCCAGCACGGGGTAGGCCAGGAAATTTATCGGGCCGGACGCGGGTCCCGGTTCCACTACCAGGTCGCGGCCCCGGCTGAATTCCAGGCGGTTTGCCGGATGGTGGCCAAAGTAGTAGGTTGCCAGACTCGAATACTTATCGGCCTCGCTGATGTCAACGGGCCACCACTTGCCGTCGGCAAAGAACTCCGCCCAGCAGTGATAGCCGTCCACCCCGCCCTCGTTTCGCTCCGAAGGGATGGCCGCGCCGATGGCGAAACTCGCCGGGATGCCCACCGCCCTGGCCAGGGCAATGAAGTAGGAGTGGAAATCCGTGCAGTTGCCGGTGCGGGCGTTGCAGGCGTAGACCGCGTCGCCCTTGCCCCAGCCGTCGCCGTGCTTCATGTAGCGCATGCGATCGATGACGTGGTCGTAGAGCGCCCGGGCGCGCACCAGATCGCCCTTCTTGCCCTTTACAACTTCCTCGGCGATATGGCGGAAATTCTCATCAGTCGGCACCAGACGCTCCGGATTGAGGTATTTTCCCTGGTCGGGCGTTGGCCCCGCATAGGCTGCCTTCTCCAGGCGCTGCACCTGGTAGCGGATCTCGATGTTCTTTCCGCTGTCTTCCGGACCCAACTCGAGGAAAAGGACTTTGTTGCCGTATTCCCGCTCCTGCAATATGCTTCGCTTCCCCGGAGCGTTGATGGATTTTGCCTCCACTGTCTGAAAGGAGTCCGTGGCCGCCAGAGGAAGCCACATGCGGGCGGCGCCGGTTATCTGGGGCAGGGTGGCCCGGTAGAGAAACTCGAATTCGTCCCGATCCCGGATGACCCCGAAGTGGCCTTCTGAAGCTTTTTCCAAGGGGATACGATGCCAGGCGCCGTCACTTTTTTGCTCCCAGGCGTAGTAGGGCTGGCCGTTTATCTTATGGACGGTGGTCTCGGTGACCTTCATGGCCGCCGGCTCACCGGCCAGAAAGAAATCAACGTCATACACGTCGCCGCTGATGTCCACCAGGTCCACGCAGGCGAAATAACGGCCAGGACCCAGGTTCGACAGGTATTCAGTGTGGACTCGGACCAGCTTGAGACGGAGTTCCTTATTTTGGAAGGGTAGCTTGAAATGTCCTCCGCCCAGGCTAACCTGCTCCTCGATGTGCCTCTCGATGCCTGCCTGGATATCGGCGGTTACCAAGCCGGGCCCGGGGGGGGCAGACGCGGCCGGCGCGTCTTGCCCCTCTTTCCCCCCGCCACCGGCAAGCACAAGGCAAGCTACAACTGTCGCGGTTATTATCGTTCGCCAGCTCATAGGAGTTCCTTGCCTGGGCCACTAGGCCGAAGTCAAGAGCACGGACCTTACTTTGGGTGCTCGTGCTTCGGTTTATCCGGCCTCGGGTGGTCCGGTTTCGCTGGCTCGGCCTTCGGGTGGTCCGGCGTCGGCTGCTCGGCCTTCGGGTGGTCCGGCTTCCCAGGATCCGCTTTGGGGTGCTCTGTTTTTGCCGGATGTTCCGGCTTGGCTTGCTGGGCCAAAATGCTCCCGCCCGACAGAAACACGAGAAACACTGCCGCCATTAGCACCGCGCCTATAGCCTTGATCATGGTCTGTACCCTCCTTTTTTCCGGGCTGCATCATTCTCCGCAGCGCCTTGGTATTTTGATATTAAAGTCATTCTTAGGTCCCCCAGCCAGGACCGCAGGGTTTCTTTGTCGATTATTTTCACCGCGGCTCGCCTCCTGCGGCCGGTCCTTCACCCCCTCTAATACCGCGGGAGCTTATGGACCTGGGGGAGTTTCAAATTTTAACGCCCGGGGCGGAAAACAATCTAATTTTTTGACACCCTTATAATCCAACCGGCCGGAGCCTGTTCGTTTTTACATAATCATCTTTTTCCCCAAGTCCAGGGGCGGAGGAAGCGGAATCTAGAGATTTCGGCCTCCAAAGGCCGGAACCCGGCTTTAGGCTCTTTTGGGGGTTATATATTTCAGTTCCAACTGAAATATACATAAGGGTCATCTAGGGAAAGTTATTGATTTTTTGACCGGAAACCGAAAAGCGGAAACCGGAAACCGTATAAGTGGCAGACCCTGAGGCTTTGTGGTAAAAAAGGGAAGCTCATGGAAATCGTTGCCGACCTGCACATCCACTCCCATTATTCCCTGGCCACCGGCCGGGAGGCCAACCTGGAACACCTGGACCTCTGGGCCCGTTACAAAGGGGTCCAGGTGGTGGGCGCGGGAGACTGCACCCACCCGGGGTGGCTGGAGGAGTTGGCCGCCAAACTGGAGCCGGTGGCCCCAGGGGTCTATGGCCTCAAACCGGAGCTAAGCCTCCCTCTGGGAATTTCCGGGCCTTGCTGGGAATCCGTCGCGCCGACGCGCTTCGTCATCACCGGAGAAGTGAGTACCATTTACAAAAAGGGCGGGCGGGTGCGCAAAGTCCACCTGCTCCTGTTGCTTCCCGGGTTGGAGGCCGCGGAAAAAATATCCCAGCGCCTGGGCCGCCTGGGCAACGTCACTTCCGACGGCCGCCCCATTCTGGGTCTGGACGCCCGTTATTTGTTGGAACTGGTGTTGGAGATCGCCCCGGAGGGCCTGGTGATCCCGGCCCATATCTGGACCCCCTGGTTCTCGGTGTTGGGTAGCAAGAGCGGCTTCGATTCCCTGGAGGAATGTTTCGACCACCTGGTCTCCCACATTTATGCCCTGGAAACCGGCCTTTCTTCCGATCCGGCCATGAACTGGCGGGTGGCCGGCCTGGATCGCTTTTTGCTGGTCTCCAACTCCGACGCCCACTCTCCCCAGAAACTGGCCCGGGAAGCCAACATTTTCCAGGTCCCGCCTACTTTCCCGGATCTGTCCCGGGCCTTGCGGACTAAGGAGGGCTTCGGCGGGACCATCGAATTTTTCCCGGAAGAAGGAAAGTACCATCTGGACGGCCACCGCCATTGCAACCTGCGGCTCACGCCGGAGGAAACGGCCCGCCTGGAGGGGAAGTGCCCCCGGTGTGGCAAACCCCTGACCCTGGGGGTGCTGTACCGGGTCCAGGAACTGGCGGACCGGGAAACAGGGCTCCCATCCCCGGAGGCCAAACCTTATGAGTCAATCATCCCTTTACCGGAAGTCCTGGCGGAGGTTCTAGGCGTCAAGTCCATGAGCAAGAAAGTGGTCCAGCGGTATTTCCGCCTGCTGGAGAAACTGGGCCCGGAATTGGAGATCCTGCGCCGGGCGCCCCTGGAGGACCTGGCCCGGGAGGGGGGAAGTTTGCTGGCTCACGCCATTGATAAGATCCGCCGCCGGGAGGTGCACATCGAGGCGGGCTATGACGGGGTCTATGGGGAGGTTCGCCTCTTCACTCCGGCGGAACGCCGCCGCCTGGAAGGGCAGGGGGCCTTTTGGGGCGCGCTTAAACCCCCCGCCGCCCAGGAAAATGAAGCCTCTTATCTTACCAAAATCGCCCCTGTGGCATCTAAATCAAAGACCGAAGACCGAAGACCGAAGACCGAAGACCTGGACCCCCTGCTGGCCTCCCTTAACCCGGCCCAACGCCGGGCGGTCATCCACCAGGGTCCGCCCCTCATCGTGCAGGCGGGGCCGGGAACCGGCAAGACCCGGGCTTTAACCCACCGCCTGGCTTATCTGCTGGCTCACCGGGGCGCGGCCCCGGAAGAAGTCCTGGCCGTCACCTTCACCCGCCAGGCGGCCCAGGAAATGGAGAGCCGGGTCCGGCAGTTGCTGCCGGATTTCCCCGGCCTGGACCGGCTGACGGTGCAAACCTTTCATGCCTTGGGGCGCCAGGTGCTCCTGGAGGCTGGCCAGGGGCGGGAGGTGGCCGACGAGGAACGCCGCCGCCAGCTTCTCCGCCAGCCAGCCCGGGACCATAAGATTTCCTTTAACTGCCTGGAAAAACTGGTCAGCCGCGCCAAACAGGCCTTAACATATCCCGGCGACTTGGGAGCCACGGAGCCGCCGGAGTTTGTGGGGGCGTTTCAATCCTACGAAGACGCTTTAAAGCAAGAAAACCTGTTCGACTACGAAGACCTCATCGCCCGGCCGGTGCGGCTGCTCCAGGCGCAGCCGGACCTTCAGGAGGCCTGGAGGCGGCGTTACCGCCACCTGCTGGTGGACGAATACCAGGACTTGAACGAAGCCCAATACCGGCTGTTCCAGGCCCTGGCCGGCCCGGGGGCGGAAATCATGGTCATCGGCGACCCGGACCAGGCCATCTACGGGTTCCGGGGGGCCAGCCCGGAGTATTTTGTCCGGTTCCGGGAAGATTGGCCCGGCGCGACGCCCCTGGGTTTTACTACAACTTACCGCCTGCCCCGGCCGGTATTGGCCGCGGCCCAGGAGGTGCGGCGCCTGGCCGGGGGCGAACCCCTGGCCCTTACCACCCGCCGGCCGGGAGACCATCCGGTGGTGCTCCTGGAAGCGGCCACGGAGGCCGGGGAAGCCCAGGCCATCGCCCGGGAGATCACCCGGCTGGTAGGGGGGCTGAGCCACCTGGCCCTGGAGGACCGGAGCCTGCGGTATGAGGAACCCGATGACAAAGCGGGGTTCCGGGATGTGGCGGTGCTCTACCGCCTCCACGCCCTGGCCCCGGAGTTGGAGCAGCGCCTCACCGAAGCCGGCATTCCCCTTCTGGTTCCCCATGAGGGATTGGGGCCGGAATGGGACGGTCTGGACCTGGCCGCGGAGAAGGTCAAACTCCTCAGTCTCCACGCCGCCAAGGGGTTGGAATTTCCCTATGTCTTCATTGCCGGGTGCGAGGCCGGGCTTTTGCCCTGGGAGCCGGAGGGGGAAGGCGGGGCCGCCGACCTGGCGGAAGAACGGCGTCTTTTTTACGTGGGCCTGACCCGGGCTTCCCGGCAGGTCTATTTATCCCGAGCCCAGACTCGCACCCTGTGGGGGCAGAAGCGCCGCACCAGGTTATCCCCCCTGGCCCTTTGCCTTCCGGAAGACATCCTGAAACGGCCTGATCCGACATCTCCGGTCCGCCGCGGCCGCCAGCCCCAGCTTTTTTCGGATCTGGACCGGCCGAGAGGGAAACGATGACCTTCCGGCCGGCTGCACTTCGTACCCGGGAATTCATCAAACCGCGACTCCTGGCCGTGGCGGCATGTCTTTTATCCGTCATCATTCTGCCCGGCCACTCATACGCCCAAGCCGACTCGGCCTACCTGCCAATTCTCCGCTCCCTGAGGATTTTCGGCGCTAAAACCATTCCCGCCCAAAAAATCCGGGAAGAACTCATCACGCCACTGCCGTCCTGGCTGCCCTGGAAAAAGCCGCCGGTTTTCCGGGAGGGGGAGCTTAACGCCGACGTGGACCGGCTGAAAAATTACTACCGCCGCCAGGGCTTTTATCATGCGGAGATCACCCCCCGGATCCTCCTGGTGGCCGACGGGGAAGTGGACGTGGAACTTCACATTAAAGAGGGGCCCTGGATCAAGGTGACCCGCCTGGACCTCAAACCCCCGCCCGCCGAGCTTCCCTTAAACCTGGCGGAATTGGACGCGAAAAGGCCCCTTAAGGTGGGGGACCGCTGGGATGAAGGGGCTTATGAGGCCTTAAAGCGCTTCTATCTCAACTTCCTGCTGGACCACGGCCGCCCCCGAGGCAAAGTGGCAGGCAAGGTCTGGCTGGATGAAGAAAAAGACACCGCTGAGCTTGAGCTGACCATTACTCCGGGTCCGTTGTGCTACTTCGGAGAGGTCAAAATCAAGGGCGACCCGGAATCCCCGGAACGGCTGATCCGCCGCAAACTCACCTTCAAGACCGGGCAGCCCTTTTCCCATAAGGAACTGTACGAAACCCAGCAACGCCTCTATGCCCTGGATCTCTTTCAGAGTGTGAGTCTGACTCCCGAGGAGGTTCCCGAGAGTGAGCGGCGCATCCCCATCACCATCGAAGTTCAGGAAAGGAAAAAGCGTTCCCTCAAGGTAGGCCTGGGTTACGGCGACGAGGATGAATTACGGGCCCGGCTGGGACTGCGCTTCCGAAACCTGGGAGGCGGCGGACGCACCCTGGACCTGGACGGGAAGGCCTCCAGCCTGGAGTACCGGGCGCAAGCCACTTTCTTCAATCCCCTGATTTTCGCCACCAACAACGACCTGGTCTTGCAGACCGGTTATATCCGCCGCTATCTGCCGACCTTTACCGACAAAGCCTATTTCACCAGCCTGCGCCTGGAGCGGGATCTTCCCCATAAATTCCGGGCATACGCGGGCCACGCCCTGGAGTTCAGCCGGCCTTTCAATATCCCCGAAGAAACCATTATCCTGTTGAGCGACACCACGCCGGGCAAACTCTACTATGCCTCCATGGCCTTATTAGGCGTGCGCCAGGAAACCTGGGACAACGTGGCCGACCCCCACCGGGGCGGGCTGTTCAGCCTGACGTCGGAGTTCGCCCCGGACTTTTTCGGGTCCACCGTCCAATTCATCCGGCCCCTGGCGGAAATCCGCCGCTACCATGCCCCGTGGGGGACGGACTTCGTCCTGGCGGGTAGGATCAAGTTCGGCATCATTCAGCCCATTCAGAACACTACTGAAATTCCTGTCTTCCGGCGTTTCTTTGCCGGCGGCTACGATAGCGTCCGGGGCTACCGCCTGGACTATTTGGGGCCCCGGACGGCCGGCGGCACCCCTCTGGGAGGCGAGGCATTGCTGGAAGGCAGCCTGGAGGTCCGCATTCCCATTTACAAAGAATTCCGGGCGGTGGCGTTTCTGGACTTCGGGAACGTTTATCTCAAGGTCCACGACCTGGATGTGGGCCAACTCCGCTATTCCTCCGGCGTGGGACTGCGTTACCAAACCCCCATCGGCCCCATCGGGGTGGACGTGGGCTTCCCCCTCAACCCCATTAATCCCAACCAGGACCCCCCGTACCGGTTCCACTTCACCATCGGCCAGGCGTTTTGAAGACGGTTTCCGGTTTTCGGTAAAGTGGGGGGCGAACATAAAAAAATCTTCATCGGTTGACATTAGTTATCATATTTGCTAACATTTAAACAGTGAACTATACTATCGAGTATTTTCACCCTCGCGTCAAAGCAGAGATTGAATCCTGGCCGGGCGGCATATTGGCAGCCTATGCCCGGATGGTGGAACTATTGATGGAGTTCGGGCCAAACTTGCGTATGCCGCACTCACGCACTATGGGAGGCGGCCTATTTGAGTTGCGACCCCATGGCAGGGAAGGTATTGGACGGGTGTTTTATTGCTTCGTCGTTAGTCGGCGCATCGTGATTCTCCATGCGTTCGTGAAGAAAACCCAGGATATGCGGGAGCAGGAGTTGAGAATTGCTCGGAAGAGGATGAAGGAGATACAGGATGTCTGAATTGGAATATAATCCGGTTTCCCATGACCATGAAGCATTCCTCCGGAAGGCTTTTAAGCGGAAGGGATTCAGAGAAGCATACGAGGGACTGGAAGAGGAGTACGCCCTGGCCCGAGAGATGCTTTCCGCTCGCTCCAGATCCGGTCTTACCCAGGAAGCTGTAGCAGAGTTAATGGGGACGACAAAAAGCGCGGTTTCGCGCCTGGAAGCAGGTGGGAAGCACGCTCCTTCCCTGACCACCCTAAAAAAATATGCTTGCGCCGTCGGCTGTCGCTTGGAAATCAAACTGGTTCCGGAATCATCCCTAACCAACGAATGAACCCGACGAACAAACTGTAATAAAATGACCTTATGCGCCGTCTTGGATTAGTCTTAATTTCCCTGGCTTTATTGACCCTGATGGGAATGGGAGTCTTGTGGCAGGTCAGCCGCACGGACTTTTTCTGGCGCTGGGGGGGGAAGCGGCTGGTGGCCCTGGCCCAGGAGCGCCTTCAGGGCGAACTTAAGGTCCAGGACATCAAGGGCAATCCTCTCACCGGCCTCTCCTTTGAAGGCATCACCCTGCAGGAACCCCGGGGGGAGGTGCTTCAGGCCGAGAGGCTGGAGTTGCGCTTTTCCCTGTGGTCCCTGGTCAAGCTCCAGCCGGCCGTCGCCTATGTGGGTCTTTACCGCCCCCGCCTGCGTCTTTCCCGGGATGAGCAGGGCCGTTGGAATGCGGGTCGGCTGCTCAAGCCGGGTCCCGCCGCGGCGCCGCCCTTCACTGCCCTGGATTTTTCCCGTATCGTGGTAAAAAGGGGGGAAATTGCCCTGACCCTTGCGGGAGAGTCCCGGACCTTCTCCGAGATTGACTTCCAGGGCGCCGCGTCCGTGCGCCAGCCGGGCCGCCCCCGGCAAACCATATCAGTGCCGGGAGCCGACCTGAGCTTCAGCCTCCCCCAGGGACGCTATCGGCTGAACGCCAGCCTCACCCACACCCGGGAGGCTTTGGATATTCCATCCCTGATCGTTTATTCCCAGGTGCGTCCCCTGGGCGCCCTGGCCGGGCAAATCAAGCTGAACGACGCCGAACCGCTTCTGAACCTGGCACTGGAACTGGAAATCGGGGCCGGGGGAGAACTTCACCGCGTCTGGCCCAAATGGCCGGAGGCCTGGGGTTTGGCCGGAAAGTTCCAGATAAGCGGACCGCCGTCCCAATTCCAGGTCACCGGCGACGGCGCCTTGCAGAAGGCCGGATACTCCCTTAAAGGGAGGCTGGGCCGGCAGAACGGGACGTGGCGCTATGATCTGGCCCTCCAACTCCGGGGCCTCCGGAGCCAGATGCTGACGGACTTACAACCCCTTTGGGCGGAGAAAATTAAAAACCTGGAGGCCCTGGACGTTCTGGCCCAATTGAAAGGGGAAGGATTCGCCTGGCCGCCCCCACGGCTGAAGTGGTCCCTGGAATGCGGCCCTTTTGCCTACCAGGACGCGCAGGTGAAAGAGCTCAAGCTGGCCCTGGAAGGAGACCCACGGTTGCAGCGCCTTACCTGCCAGGCCCAGGGCGATTTCGGCCGGATGGAGTTGCAGGCCTCGGGGGCATTGCTCACTGCCGCGGCCGGCGACCTCAAAGTCCAGACCGAAGCCCTGCAGCCCCATATCCTGGGAGTCTCGCCATTGGCCCAGAGCACTATAACCGGCAAATATAGCGGCGCCTTTTCCCTGGCCCCCTGGAGCACTGCCGGGGAATTGGAGGCCCGGGGACAGTTGGGCCGCCAGCCTTTAAAAGAGCTCAAAGGCCGCCTCCATTGGGACGGGGCCAAACTTCATATTCCCCAGGCCAAAGTCGGTCTGGGCTCCCTGGCCGCGGATTTCAAAGGATTCATAGAAAAAAAGGGGCTGGAAGTGCAGTACCGGGGCCACGCGGCGGCCGACGGCGCCTGGCCCTGGGCGCCTCCAGACTGGCGGGGCCGGCTGGAAGGGGAGGGCGCCATTAAAGGCCCCTGGAGCGGTCCCCAGATAACTTTCCAGGGCAAGGGCCAGGGCCTCTCCGGGGGAGGCTTCGCGGCGGAATCTCTGGGCATCCGGGTCGAAGCCGCCGGGTGGCTTCCCCAGGCGGGACGCCTGGAGCTTCACGGGTCCGGGCTGAAAACGCCGGTCATGCAATTTTCCCAGGGCCGCTTCACCTGCCAGGGAGAGGCGGGCCGGTGGCGATTCGGCTTCCAGGGATCTTCTACCCAGGGAAGCGCGGACCTGGAAGGCCAGGCCGATTTGAAAGCCAGGCCTTACGCTCTCCGGTTGGACCGCTGCCGCCTCCAGTATCAAACTTTCACGGCCACCAATTCCGGGCCGGTGCAATTGCGCCTCGACCAGGGGTGGGAACTGGCCCCGGCAAGTTTTCGGGTCAACGACGGCCAGCTTAGTCTGCAAGCCGTGGCCCGGACCGGCCGCCTCACCGGCCGGGCGGAATTCTCCAGCATGCCCGCGGACATCCTGTGCCTGGTGGGGGCCTCCTGCCAGGGCAAGATGGAAGGCCACTTAAACCTAAGCGGCGACCCGGTCCATCCCGTTATTCAGGGCCGGCTCACCTGGGGACCGGGACAGTGGGGCAACTTTTCCTTCAAGTCCATGTCCTCCGCCATCAATTACCGGGACGCCCGCCTTTATCTGTCCGGGCGGCTGGAGGAAAGCAGTGCGGGCCCGGGCCTTGCCTGGGAGGGCCATATTCCCCTTACCCTTACTCTCTTGCCCCTGAAATGGGCTTTGGGCGACCGCGATCTCAACTTCCGGGTTCAGGGGGAAAATGCCAACCTGGCCATGCTCACCGCCCTTACCCCGGAAATCCCCCGGGCTGACGGCCCGCTGGGGGTAGAGGCCGTATGGCAGGGCAACCCCCGCCAGCCCACGGTTTCCGGCCATCTGCGCTGGGGCGAAGGCTCCATCACCTTCCGCCAGGCCGGGACCCCTTACCGGATTCTGCCGGGCCAGGCCCGCCTCCAGGGAGACAGGTTAATCGTTCCGGAACTCACCTTGATGAGCGGCGGCGGTGCCGCCCGGCTTTCCGGAGAAGTAACCCTCCCAAAGGTGGAAGCCAAAGCTGCTCTTCAGAATTTCATTGCCGTGAAGCGCACCGGCTCCGAAGTCACGGGCACCGGCAACCTGACCCTCTCCGGCCCCTGGTCCTCGCCCCTGCTCAAGGGCCGTCTGACCATCCCTCGGGCCAGCTTTATTCCAGGGTTCTTCCGCTCCATGGACAAGCACGACGACGTGATCCTGGTGGCCCGCCAGGAGCCCCCGCCCCCTCCTGCCAACGGCGGTCCCCAGATTCCCAAACTCACTTTTTATAAAAACCTGCGTATGGACCTGGACCTGGAGACCTCCGGCAACGTCTGGCTTAAAGATAAACGCCTGAACGTGGAGATGGCCGGCAAAATCACGGCCCTGAAAGAGTCCGGCCAATCGGCCCGCGTTCGGGGGGAGGTCCGCGCCTTAAGAGGCACTTACGATCTACAGGGCCGCATCTTCAAAGTGGAGCAGGGCATTGTGCGCCTGCCCGGCCGGCCGGGGGAAGACGTGACCGTGGAGGCGAAAGCCACCCATGAAATAGCCAACCTTACTATGATCCTGACCGCCACCGGCGCGGTGGGCAAACCCCAGGTGCGGCTGGAGAGCGTCCCGCCGCTCCCGCCCCAGGACCTCCTGGCTTATTTGCTCTTCGGCCGCCCGGCCCGCAGCCTCACCCGGGAGGAAAATCTCAGCGCCGGCCAGCAGGCCGCGGGAATCTTCGGGGGCATTACCGCCAAGAAAATCCAGGAGTTGCTGGGCAAGGACTTCCCATTGGTGGGCGACGTGACCGTGCGCACCCCCCAGTCCGAAACCGGCCGCCAGGCCGTGGGAGTGACCAAGCCCCTCACCAAGGACCTGTCCGTGGGCTTTGAACGGAAGTTCGATCCCTTGCACCGGGATCAGTCCGAACAGGCCATCTTGGAATACCGGGTGAACAAATACCTGAGCGTGGAATCCCAGATGGGCCGCCGCAACACCGGCGCGGACGTTCTGTTTAATTTGGATTTTTGATTTCGGAAAGGGAAATCTTGCAGACCCGCAAGAATTCATGAGAAAAATTATTATAATTTAGTAGAAAATCTCGGCATCACAGGCTTTCCAACTTTTGCCTGTAGGAAATTTTCTAATGAGACATTCTTCCGCGGAACCAAACAAAATCCCCCCCCTCCGCCTGCTGGCCTGGGAGACCACCCGGCGCTGCAACCTGGCCTGTTTGCATTGCCGGGCGGCCGCGGGTTCCGGGCCTTATCCCGGGGAGCTGACTACGGACGAAGGTATTACCCTGCTTGACGACCTGGCCACCATGGGCCAGATCGTGGTCATCATGACCGGCGGGGAGCCCCTGCTCCGTGAGGACGTCTTCGATCTGGCGGCCTATGGCGCCCGCCAGGGCCACCGCATGGTCATGGCGGTGAACGGGACACTCCTTACCCCTCAGATTGCCGCGAAATTGAAAGACGCCGGCATCCAGCGCCTGAGCATCTCCATCGACGGGGCCGCCGCCGCGTCCCACGACCGCCTGCGGGCCGTGGAGGGGGCCTTTGACGGGGCCCTGGCGGGCATCGCCGCGGCCCGGGAAGCCGGGCTGCCTTTCCAGATCAACACCACGGTCACCAAGGCCAACCTGACGGAACTGCCCGCCATCCACGAACTGGCCATCAAGCTGGAGGCCGCGGCCCACCACGTCTTTGTCCTGGTGCCCATGGGCCGGGGGGAGCAGCTCCGGGACGATCTGGTGTCGCCGGAGGAATACGATAAGACTCTGCGCTGGCTCCTGGAGCGCCAGCGGGAAGGGCGGCTCTTCATCAAGCCCACCTGCGCGCCCCAGTATTACCGCCTGTGGCGCCAGGACGCCCACGCCCGGGGAGAGAAAATCAACCCGGCCACCCACGGCATGGAGGCCATGACCAAGGGCTGCCTGGGGGGCCAGGGATTCGCCTTTGTCTCTTATAAGGGAGAGGTGCAGCCCTGCGGCTACCTGGAGTTGCTGGCGGGGAACATCCGGGAGACGCCCTTTCCGGAAATCTGGGCCAACTCGGAACTTTTCAAGCAACTACGGGCGGTGGACGACTACCGGGGCAAGTGCCACTCCTGCCAGTACCGCAAGGTCTGCGGCGGCTGCCGGGCCCGGGCCTTTGCCATGACCGGCGACGTCCTGGCGGAAGACCCCATTTGCCCCTATGAGGCGGTAGGGTAATTTATGACCATACCGAAAACCGAAGACCGAAAACCGAAAACCGGCTCTTTGGACGACCTGGATAAAGCCATCTTGAATGAAATCCAGTCTCATTTGCCCATTGTAAGCCGGCCCTATGCTGAGGTGGGGAAAAGGGTGGGAGCCTCGGAAGAGGAGGTGCTCCAGCGGGTGGAGGACATGTGCGACGCCGGGGTCATCCGCCGCATCGGCGCCAATTTCACCTCCCGGAAGCTGGGCTACACCAGCACCCTGTGCGCCGCGGCAGTGCCCCCGGAGAAGTTGGAGCTGTTTGCCGAAGTGGTGAACCGGCACCCCGGCGTGACCCACAATTATCTGCGGCGCCAC
Organism: Deltaproteobacteria bacterium; assembly: GCA_016874945.1. Lineage (GTDB taxonomy): Bacteria > Desulfobacterota > Desulfobaccia > Desulfobaccales > 0-14-0-80-60-11 > VGSO01. The sequence goes on along the minus strand of VGSO01000007.1, from coordinate 3,705 downwards.
CGTTACAACGTCTGGTTCACCCTCATCGCCGAGTCGAAAGATCGTTTGAACCAAATTCTGGAGGAGATTTACCAGGGTTCCGGCGTGGAAGTTCTGAGCCTGCCGGCGTTTGAGATCTTCAAGATCAAGGTGGATTTTCCGGTGTAATTCCAGTAATCAGTGATCAGTAGTCAGGGACCAGTGATCAGGGAATAGGGTCTTAACAACAGAATAATTATGCGATTGATTGCTAAACCGTCAACAGCCAACAGCCAACAGCCAACTGCCAACTGCTAACCCCCAAGGGGCACGCAAAGCACCGGGCAGGGAAGCAGCCGCACCACCTTTTCCGCGGTGGAGCCGAAAAAGACCTCGTCGATAGGCCCCCGGCCCCGGCGGCCGTAACCGCCCAGAACCACCAGATCCACGGCCAGTTCTCGAGCGATGACCGCGATTTCCTGAAAGGGAATGCCCAAGGCCACCATGCTCTCCACCTCCCGCGCTTCGGTGGCGCACTTCTTTAAAAAGCCGCTCAACTGCTGCTGGGCCTTCTCCCGGAGTTCGGGGAGGAGCGCCTCCAACTCCACGTTCATATGCTCCGCCAGCCGCTCCATGACCGTCTGGTTAATGACGTGCAGCAGCACAACTTTGGCTCCAAAAGCCTGGGCCAGCTTTTTGGCGGCCTGAAACGCGGCGCAGGAGCATTCGGAAAAATCCGTGGCCACCAGAATGGCGCTGAGATCCATATTTGCAGCTTCCTCAATAACCCTGGCAAAATCATAGGGCAGGCCGGTTAAACCCGCGGCCTGCCCCGGAAACCCTGCCTATTTAACGACTTTCTTGATCTCTTTGAAGACTTCCTCGGCGCTGTCAAAGGTGCCGACGTGCACAATGAGAATCTTTCCGGTCTTATCCAGGAGCACGGTAACCGGATAGGGGTGGAACTTCAGGGCGTCCCCGAAAATGCTCTTGGGGTCGGCAATCAGGGCGAAGGGAACCTTCTGCACCACCTTCCACATCTTCATGGCCATTTCGTCATTGCCCTGGCCCACCGCCAGGAACTTCACCTTGTCTTTCAGAGCCGCATCCTGCTGCACCATGTTGAACATAGCGTTTAGCCCAGGAGCCTGGGCTATGCAATGCGGTCAGGTGGTGTTCATGGATTCGATGAAGACATAAGGCGCTTTAATGTCTTTCAAAGTGAATTCCGCGGCCTTGTCCAGCCCCAGGTACTTGGCGTCTTCATCGGACAAGGGTTTGCCGAATTTCACGTTGCCCACCGACTGGCCGACTTTGGGCTCTGCCTCGGCAGAGGCGGCAAGGCAGTAAGCAAATACCAGCACCATACTGCATACCAGGACAGCAGCCAATTTTCGATATTTCATCAAAACCCCCCTAATTTAGAATTATTTATTTATGATAAAATAAGAATTTACAAAGGGCAAAAGAAAGTTTTCAGTTTTGAATTTGCAGTTTCAGCATTTATTTTAGATTTTGATAATCTTTATCCAGTTCACCGGGAGGAACCTTATTTTTATCGCTTGCCTGGGTTCAACGCTCTTCTTTTTTTCCTTAAAAAACTGGAAATTGAAAACTTCTAGCCCGTTAGGGCTTGGAAAAAAGCCTTTCCTCCCGCCAGTCCACCGGGGCCCGGACCAACGCGCCCTGGCGGTGCTGGTAGAGGATATAGCCTTCTTGGGCCCCGAATTCAAAGAGGCGCCGGGTCAGGTGCACGTCCTGGCGGCAGTAGGCCTCCAACTCCTCCCACCGCCCCGCGGCATAGTGCTCCAGGGCCAATAGGCCGTCCCCGGTTTTGGCTTCCCCCAGGGTCTTTTCCACCAGGTGGCCCAGGGAGATGCGGTGGCCCAGGAGGGCGTGCAGTTCCTCCAGGATATCCAGGGTGGGCAGGTCCGCCAGTTTTACCTGGGTGTAGGGCTGGAGCACCCGGTAGTCGAAGCGTTTCAGGTTGAAGCCCACCACCAGGTCCAACTTCTTAAGCCGCTGGGCCAGGCGCTCCAGGTCGGCCTCCCGGTACACCGTGACCCGCTCCGGGCTGGTTTCCTCCAGCACCGCCAGGGACACGCCCATGCGGTGGCATTGGCCCCAACCGCCCACATCCGCGGCGGAGCAGCAGGTCTCCAGGTCCAGGAAGCCCAGCTTGCGGCCGGTCATCCAAGGGACGGCGGTGAGGGCGGCGGGGGTGGAGAAGGGTAGGGGGGGCGGCTCCGGCTCCGCGGCTGGTGGTGCTGGTTCTATGCCCAACAACAATTCGGCCACCTGCAGAGCCGCCTCCTTGTCCAGGGGCTTGTTCCCCGAGCCGCACTTGGGGGAGTGGATGCAGGAGGGGCAGCCGTCTTCGCAGGGGCAGCCGGAGATGAGCTCCTGGGTGCGGCGCAGCAGGTCTTCCAGAATTTCATAAGCCCGGGCCGCCAGGCCCACCCCCCCGGGATAGCCGTCATAGATGAAGACCGCGGCCCGGCCCACCTGGGGGTGGGCCGGGTGGGCGATGCCGCCGATGTCGTAACGGTCCGCCAGGGCGAACAGGGGGAACATGCTGATGAGGGCGTGCTCCAGGGCGTGGATGCCTCCCATGAAGTGGCGGCCTTCGCCGTAAACGGCGTTTTTCACCCCATCGGGAATTTCCAGCCACATGCCCACGGTCTCAAAGACCTGGGGCGGCAGGTCCAAAGACGCCACCCCCAGCAGTTCCTGCCCGGGCAGGCGGCGCTTTTCATAGGCCAGGAACCGTTCCGTCACTTTCAGCCGGCCGGTGTGGGCCTTGAATGCCGCCACCTCTATGGTTTGCAGGACCTCCAGGATTTCCGTGTCCTTGTCCGTCTGGATGCGGGTGAAATAGTTGGGCTCCACCGGCTGGACCCAGACGTTGCGCCGCTCCAGGTCCAGCTTTTCCACCGCGTAGGTCTGGGCCTTGTGGAGATAAACCGCGCCCGGGTGGCACTCCCGCAAGGCCCGGACGCCGTCCACGGACCCCAGGGGCCGTTTCTGCCCGGTTTTGAAGATGGCGAAGCTTTCGCCCATGCCCCGGATGCTCACCTCTTTCTGGGGGAAGCGGTACCGGGCGAACCAGGCGTGGCCCGCGGCGCTGAGCAGCAGCCGCCCTTCCCGGACCAGCTCCGTGAGGGATGGTTCATGGATGGTTAAGTCAAAAACCGTTTCGTCCTTCACCTCCAGGGGCAGTTCCTGGGCGGCGCAGGGGAGATGGGCCTTGACCACGTAAGGGTTGTTCGGGTCCACCACCGCGGCCTCCAGGGGGCGGCCGAAAAACTCCTGGGGGTGCTTGATAAAATACTGGTCCAAAGCGTCGGCCTGGGCCACCAGGACGATGAGGGAGTCCCGGCCCTGGCGGCCCACCCGGCCGGCCCGCTGCCGGGTGGTGACCATGGTGCCGGGATAGCCCACCAGCAGGCAGACGTCCAGGCCGCCGATGTCGATGCCCATCTCCAGGGCGCTGGTGGAGATGACCCCCCGCATCTGGCCCGAAGATAGGGCCGCCTCAATCTCCCGGCGCTCCTCGGGCAGAAACCCGGCCCGGTAGGAGCTGATGTAGCGCCTAAGCTCCGGGGCCAGGCGCTGGCTCCACACGTGGATCAACTCCGTCAGCTTCCGGGCCTGGGTGAAGCAGATGGTGGCCAGATTCTGGCGGATGGCCTGGGCGAAGATCTGGGCCGCCACCACCGGGGCGCTCCCCGGCGGGTTGAGAAAGAG
>VGSO01000006.1 GCA_016874945.1 Deltaproteobacteria bacterium | reverse complement strand
TGTGCTACTGAATCCGAGTTTCTGGTTTTTTCGCGAAGATTTTGCCTGTAACACCTTGATTTGATTAATGTAATTAGGTCATTTTTTAGTTTGGTTGCGGCCTTTAGGCCGCGATGTGCTACTAATATTTTTTTCTTGTCGGTATCCTTCTGGTTCCCAAGCGCGGTTTGGGAGCCGGAATTGAAAAACATTAAAGAAATGGGAACCTGATGGAATCAGCGCCCCACGCGGAAATCACCCGGCGGGTGGCCGGCTTGCAGGAAAGGCTGGAGGAGGCGGGCATTGACCTGGCCCTCATCGGCCAGGCGGCTGATTTGTTTTATTACGCCGGCGTCCTGGCGGACGGTTTCCTGGCCGTGGCGCCGGCGGCCGGGCCGCGGTTCCTGGTGCGGCGGCCCCGGCGCCGCCTGGCCGCGATGAAACATCCCTGGCCTCTGGCGTTTTATCGTGATGTGAAAGAGATTCCCGGACTGCTGGCCAAGGCGGGGCTGGTCGGGTCCGGCCCCCTGGGTCTGGAGCTGGATGTGATGCCCGCGGCTCTTTATCGCCTGTTCCAAGGAAAACTGTTCCCCGGTCGGCCCATAAAAGACCTTTCCACCCTCATCCGCCGCCAGCGCATGGTAAAGAGCGCCTATGAAATCGGACAACTGCGCCGGGCCGCGGCGATGTTGGACCAGGCGTTTGAGGTGATCCCCGGACTGGTCCGGCCGGGGGTGACCGAACTGGAAGTGGCCGCAGCCCTGGAAAACCGCCTCCGCCTCCTGGGGCACCAGGGCCTCATAAGGACGCGGCGCTGGAACCTGGAGCAGCACTTCGGGCACGTGCTTTCGGGCCAGGCGGGGCTCCAGGTATCGTATATCGACGCCCCCACCGGCGGCTGGGGCCTCGGTCCGGCTTTCCCTCAGGGTGCGTCAATGAGGAAGCTTAGCCCGGGGGAACCTATCAGCGTGGACCTGGCGGGTTGCATAAACGGGTATGTCGCGGACATGACCCGGATGTACGCCCTGGAATCTCTGCCGGAAAGGGCCTGGGAAGCTTACGTTGCGGTGGCGGAGTTGTACTCCATTTTTGAGGATCATGCCCGGCCCGGGGTGATGCCCGGGGACCTGCACCGGCGCCTCATGCAAAAAGTTCGGGAACGGGGTCTGGAGGATTATTTCATGGGCCCAGGAGAAGAGCGGGTGAGCTTCATCGCCCATGGGGTGGGGTTGGAGCTGGACGAATACCCCTTTATCACCGCCCGTTTTCCTTACCCCCTGGAAGAGAACGTGGTCCTGGCTTTTGAACCCAAGTTTTTCCTCCCCGATATCGGCATGATCGGCCAGGAGGACACGGGGGTCATCACCGAAGCCGGGGTGGAGTGGCTCACCCAAAGCCCCCGGGAGATAAAAATAGTTTGAAATTCCGGAAGTCGGCGGACGTTCGCCAAAAACGGGAAGGCGCACCCTGGGCGCTCAACAGAGCCGGGCTGAGGATAATACCGTATTCGGTTTTCGGGTTTCGGTTAAAAGATCAGCGAATATCAATAAGTTATTAATTAGATTTGTTGCACCTGAAACCGAAACTGGGATAACTTGCCCGGCTCTTTCAGTATTCGCGGTTTACCAGTGTGACGCTTTATAATTATGGTATTGGGGATCATGTAAGAACCTCAACGCGTTTCGCCAGTTTTTGTACGGTCTTGTCCTTGAGCCCGGCGCCATCTTCGCGCAGTAGATATTCCACTATGGCGACCAGGTGGTTGCCGGCCACCATGTTGGGAAGCAGCACGTAGTCCGCCCCCGCGTCGTACATCTTGAGGGCTGCCGCGGGGCTTTCCGCGGTGACGATAATTTTGGCCGCAGGGCAGAGCTTCTCCACGAGCTCGATGATTTCGAGATTACTGGTGCCCACCAATAGATCGTCAGGGACAGTGGAAAGCACCAGTTTGGCGTGCTCGATGCCGGCATGGTTCAAAGTCTCCAGGTTGCTGATATCCCCATAAACCACTTCCACTCCCTGGTCCTGCAATTTCTGATAAACTACAGGGTTATAATCCACCACCAGCAACCGTTGTTCCAGCTCCGAATCTAACGCCTTGATTTCCTCGATGAAAGAGCTGGCGATACGGTAGAAACCCAGTAAGGCGATGTCTTTGGGGGGGCCGTGGGCCTCCTCCGGCTGGGCCTGGTAAATATCCTTGAATCCCACTCTCTTGAGGGCTTGGCTCAAATAAGTTTGCAGGAAATGACTGGATTTGATCATGTAGGTGGAGGATATGGAAGTCATTACAAAAATATAAATGATCAGGGTCTGAATATCCGGGACGATATGTTGGTATTTGATGCCCAAGGCGGTAATCACCAGGGCGAATTCGCTGATCTGGGACAGATTGATGGAAGTCAGCAGGCTGACGCGGTGGCCGTTTTTAAGGTAATAGAGAATGGGATACACGGATAAAAACCGCGTGGCCACCACAAACAGGGCCGCAACCCCGGCAAGTTTCAGCATTCCCAGGTTGTCCATGGGATTGGGAATGGCCATCCCCAGGCCCACAAAAAACAGGGTGATGAAAAAGTCGCGGATGCTGACGATCTTGGCGATTATATCCACATTGTACGGAAAAGTGGAAATTGCCGCCCCGGCGATGAGAGCGCCCATTTCCAACGAGAGATTGAAATAGCTGGCCACCCCGCAGACAAGAAAGCACCAGGCCAGAGAAGCCACCAGGACCAGTTCCGGCAGTTTGGCGATCTTTCTAAAGATATATCCCAGCAGGTATTTGCTCAGGACCAGGCTGACGACGACCAAAATCAGCCCTTCGGCAAAGCTCCAAAGCAGATTGAGTAATCGGGGGTTGGCCAGGGTGGGCTGGATGCTCAGCATGATGATGGCCCAGATATCCTGGAATACCAATACTCCCAGGGTAATCCGGCCGGCCAGGGTGTCCAACTCGAATTTTTCATACAGCAATTTCACCACTATGGCGGTGCTGCTTATAGCAATGCAGACGGCCAGATACAACAAGTCGTATTCCCCGCCCAGCACTTTGACCCCGAAGATGCGGTATTCATAAGGCGGCCCCACGGTAAATCCCAGGAGCAGGAAAAATCCCAGGCCCATGGCCAAGCACAGGACGAATTGCAGGATTCCGGTGACGATGAGCGGTTTGCCCGCTTCCTTGATTTTTTTGAGGTCCAGTTCCAGGCCGATCATGAAGAGCAGGAGAATCAACCCCATCTCGGCAATGATGCTGATGTCGTCCTGGCTGCGGACCAGACCCAGGCCAAATTGCGGTCCGATGACGGCCCCCGCGGCAATATAGGCCAGGAGCAGGGGTTGTTTGATCAAGTTGGCCAGGTAGGCCAACACCGTGGCGGCAATAACGCTGATACCGATACTCGTCAGCAGCGCGTGGCTGCCCCCGTTGCCGCCGTCGCCGGCAGCCCAGGCCACCCCAGGGATCAGCGCCATGAAGGCCAGCGCCCATCCCCCGAAGATTTTTATGTGGCGACGCGCCTGCGGCATTTTTATCGGCTCTCGTTTTCAAGGAAAGATTAATTTGGAATCGACCCTGGAATACATTTTAGCCAATATGAATCCCCGGCGCCTGATTAAAATAAAAATTTTTGCCCAGTCGCCCCCAGGAACATGAAACCAAAAACCGGATTATCCCCGGGACTGCCCTTGATATTGGCGGAGGGCTTTGTTTATATTGGAAGAGAAAGGATTTGCCCAAGACGTCACCCGGTGGCCGGGCAGGAGGGCTAGTAGTTTGACCACCATGTCTTTTCTGGAACACCTGGAAGAGCTGCGCCGGCGGCTTATTTACTGCGCTGTTGCCATGGTGATATGCATGATGATCGCCTGGCCCCTGGTGCCTACGGTGCAGCGGTTCATCACCCGGCCCCTGATGGAGCCTTCGGCGATTCAAAAATGGTCTTACTCCGCCCAATCCTGGGTGATGCAGAAATTTCCCGATTTGGCTCAAAAGCTGGGAGTGGACCCCGCGCCGCCCAAGGTGGAGCAGCCCCACCGGCTCAATTACATGGCCCCTCTGGAGCCTTTTTTCGTGCAGATGAAGATTTCCCTCATCACCGGGCTGGCCATGGCTTTTCCCTTCATCCTCTACCAGATCTGGCGATTCTGCGCCCCGGCCCTTTATGAAAACGAGAGAAGATATTTTTATTACTTCTTGCCCATCGGCACCATAATGTTTGTTTTGGGGGACCTTTTTTTCTTGCAGCTTATCTGGCCCCTCATCATTTCTTTTTCCCTGCGCTACGAGAGCGAATTTCTCTACTCCATGCTCAACCTCACGCAGTTCGTCAATTTCTGCCTGCGCCTGCTGCTGCTGTTTGGCTTGATCTTCCAGCTTCCCCTGGTTCTCGTCATCCTGGGTCGCATGGGCCTGGTGACCCGGGAATTCCTGGTCCGCCAGCGACGCATGGCCCTGCTGCTCAGCGCGGTGGTGGCCGCCTTCCACGCCGATATTCTCACCATGATCGCCATTGCCATTCCCATTTACGGCATGTATGAAATTTCCATCCTGGCGGTGCGCCTCTTTGGCAGTCCCGCCCGGCGGGCGGAACCCCGGGAAGAAGAGGAGACGGCGCCTCCTCCGGCGGAAACGCCGCCGGGTCCGCCTCCGGCGGCGTGAGAAAGGTTTCCGGTTTTCAGTTTTCGGTTTTCGGTAAAGAGAGTTAGCATACTAATATGCAATCAAAAAGGTATTATTGTATTGGGGCGCAATTTATTGCGCCCGTAAAAGCTCGGTATCAATAGCCAATAGCCAAGGTTGAGCCGGGCGAATGCCGCATCTGACCACAGGCCGGAGGAAGCTTCATATGGGAGAAAAAGAGAAGGCCCGGGTTCATGTGTTAATTGAGGGGCGGGTTCAGGGGGTCTTTTTCCGGGCCCATACCCGGGATGAGGCCCGGGCTAGGGGAATTAACGGTTGGGTGCGCAATCTGCCTGACGGCCGGGTGGAAGCGGTGTTTGAAGGTAACCGCGCCTCTCTTAACAGCATGCTGGTATGGTGCCATAAAGGGCCGCCTTATGCTTACGTGGAAAAAGTGGATGTTCAATGGCAGCCTTACCAGGGGGACCTGGGGGATTTCCGGGTTAGGTATTAACCACAGATGAACACAGATTAAATAAGATTACTGAAAAAATTATTGGCTGCGTTTACAAGGTAAACAATGGCAATAGAGATAAGGAAAGCTGGGCTGGACGTATTTCAGCAACAGGGGATAAAAGTTCATTACTATCTACGAAGAGATTATAGCGAAAAAGGGACTGCCCCATGTGGGTCAGACCGTACGCAGTAAAAAGTTTGGGACCCTGTGGCGGGTCATGGAGAAGCGCGAGGTCTGGCAAAATATCGAACCCGATCTGAAAACCGGAGAACCCCGCATGGTGCCGGCAAGTTACCTTGCCTACTGGAAAGTCCGAGATGACGACCCCCGGGGGTGGGCAAAATGATGGGCTTCTTGTACACGCTTTACGACAACAGCTTTGAGTTAAATTGGGAACCGGCCGACTAAAATTCGACTTTGAGGCCTGCCTTACCACTGGGCCGGGGCGGAGAGGCTGTCCCGGTCCTGGCATTTTGTAACAGGAGGGAGCGATCAAAGGTCTCCAGCTTTTCCCGGCCTGGCTGACACCCTTGATCCCGCGTCTGAATGCAGGCAAGATGAATGCAGAAAAAAAGGAAAAATTATTATATCTTAAGCTGTATGGCGTCTCACCTGCACTTTTTTTGCTGGGTCCTGATGGCAGTGGCGGGACTGGCGACGCCCCTTCCCGCCCAGACCTGGGACGAGGCGGCTCGGGAGCGCATGGTGGCCCAGCAATTGAAGGGCCGGGATATCACCGATTCTCGGGTTCTGGCGGCTTTCGCCCGGGTCCCCCGGCACCGCTTCGTGCCGGAGCGTCTGGCTTCCCTGGCCTATGGCGACCATCCGCTCCCCATCGGCTCCGAGCAGACGATCTCCCAGCCCTATATCGTGGCCCTCATGACCCAGTGGGCGGAGCTCCAGCCGGGGGATAAGGTCCTGGAGATCGGCGCCGGCTCGGGCTATCAAGCCGCCATTTTGGCGGAGCTTACCGACCAGGTCTTTACCATCGAACTTCTCCCCGAACTGGCGAAAGCGGCCGCGGACCGTCTCAAAGCCCTGGGTTATCACCAGGTGCGGGTCAAGACCGGGGACGGTTATCAAGGGTGGCCGCGGGAGGCGCCCTTTGCCGCCATCCTGGTCACCGCCGCGGCCCGCCAGGTGCCGCCGGCCCTGGAAGCGCAACTGAGGGAGGGAGGCCGCCTGGTCATTCCCGTGGGGCCGCCGGGGCTGCCCCAGACCTTGATCCGCTACCGCAAAACCGGTGGGAAGCTCACGGAGGAGGCCCGGTTGCCGGTGCGGTTCGTTCCCCTGGTGCAGCCCGGCTCCCAGAAGGATGAGGGACTTCAGATTCTCCTGCCGGGTCTGCCGCCTTGAAAAACTTTACCACCAAGACACAAAGTTACACAAAGTTAACATAATTGACCGAACGAGGCTTCCGGTCAATTTTTTCTTCTTGGTGATTCTTTGTGTCCTTGGTGTCTTGGTGGTGAATTTTATCACCCCACCCGCATATCCCCAGCCCGGCCCCAGGCCCGGAGGAGCTGGGTTAAAAAGTGGTTAACCGGAGTGGCCACCCCCACCGCCGCCCCCCAGACCTCCACCTGGGCGTTCAACGCTTCGATCTCCGTAGGCCGGCCTGCCAGCACGTCCTGGAGCATGGAAGAGCGGTTGGCCCCGGTGGCCAAACACACCTGGCGCAGGCTTTCCTCCGGATCGCTCTTCAAGGGGATGCCCGCGGCGTGTGCCACCGCCTGGGCCTCCCGAGCCGCGGCCACCGCCAGTTCCCAGGCTTCGGGCAATTTCAGCAGGACGCCGTTAGGCACCCGCAGCAACGCGGTGAGGGGGTTGATCCCCACATTGATCAGCAGTTTTTCCCACAGCAGGGTTTGGATATCCGGGTGGGCCCGGCAGTCCCAGCCGGCCCGGCGAAATATGGAGACTATGGCTTGGACTTCCTCCGGGGTCACCCGGGAGCCGGGAGAGGCGCCGATAACTATGGCCCCGGCCCCCGCGTGGACCACCTGGCCTTCGCCCCGGCGGGTGACGCCCAGATAAGCTACGCCAGCCAACAAGGCATCCGGGCCTACCACCCGGGCCATCTCCTCCAGGTTGCCCAGGCCGTTTTGCAAGGTGAGGACCAACGTGTCTCCGGCCATCAGAGTGGGCAGAATCTGGGACGCGGCCCGGGTCTGGTAGGCCTTCACCGTCATGATCACCAAATGGCATGGTCCAGGCCCGGGGGCCAGGGTGACGGGGGCCGGCAATACCTTTTCCCTGCCATTCAGGGTCGTAAGCTGGATGCCCTGCTCCCGCAGCCGGGCCGCCCGATCCGGACGGTAATCCACCAGGACCACCTCTTCTCCCGCCTCCAGTAAGGAGGCGGCCAGCAAGCACCCCAAGGCGCCGGGTCCCACCACGGCAATTTTCACTTTGCTTACAACCTTCCGAAATAGCTTGGTATCTGGGTTACTGTCCTTGATTCATCAATGGTTCTCTAATCATGCACCGAGACTCGGGGTGGAGGGCGAGAAGAATCATGGGCTTACCCCAGAAATGCTTTTCCCTCCCCTTATTGCCAACGGGAAACAGGAGTCCCTTGCCGAAGGAATTTCCGATGCGAAAACGTTCAGAATTTTGGTTAACATTATTTATCTTATACGAAGACTATAGTAAAATAATTAACATCGCTGTGTTTATAAGTTAAATTGCTGTTTTTAAGTGCCTTATTAACATTCACCAGGGGATGGTTAAGAGGGGAACCAGCCGGCAGGAGCAGCGGGGGGCCGGCCCAGGGCAGCCGCTGAATGGGAATTTCGGATCCCTTCTGTAAAAAGGGGGCAGGGATGGCGACGCCGGTAAAAACAGTCAGGCAATTCGATACTGAATTGGATGAAATGAAACAGAGCTTGCTGCGCATGGCGGCCCTGGCCGAAACCGCGGTGAGCAAAAGCGTCATATCGGTGATAAACCGGGACTCGGACCTGGCCCGGGACGTAATTACCGACGACATCATCATCAATCGCATGGAATTGGAAATTGAGGACCGGGCCTTCAAGCTCCTGGCGCTGCGTCAACCCCTGGCCACGGATCTGCGGCTCATCGTGGCGGCTATGCGTATCGCCACGGAGTTGGAGCGCATCGGCGACCAGGCGGTGAACGTCGCCGAGCGGGCCTTGGAACTCAATAGCCGCCCGCCCCTGGAACTCCCCATCGACCTTCAGGTAATGGCAGACCTGGCTTTAGGCATGGTCCGCACCAGCATCGAGGCCTTTACCCTGCAAAACCCGAAGTTAGCCATCCAGGTGTGTCAGCGGGATGTGGAAGCGGACCTCATGGATGATGAATACGTGCAGAAGTTGCTGAAGTTCATGATTCAGGAATCCCGCTGGGTTATCCGGCTCCATCACTTCATCATCATCATCAGAAACCTGGAACGGATTGCCGACCTGGCGACCAACATCGCGGAAAACATTGTGTTCGTCATCGAAGGAAGGGTCATCAAGCATCGCTGCGAGGAGTGGATGCTCGCTGCCACCCCGCCTTAACCTGGGCCTGCGCCAGTCTTTCTTCCAGCAGATTCACTTCCTGAGCCAGCCGGGGCTGGGTCTTCCGATCCCGCTCCAGGGTTTGGAGGGCGTGGGTCACCGAGGCGTGGCTGCGCTGAAAGAGCCGCCCCAGCTCCACCAGGGTCTTGTCGGTGTATAGGCGCGAAAAATAGAGGGCCATCTGCCGGGCCCGCACCAGCCGCTTCTGCCGGGACGGTCCCAGCAGTTCCGCCAGACTAACCCGGTAAAAGGCCGCCACAATTTTCTGAATGACGGGAACGGTCAGACCCGGCTTCACCGCCTGGAGATCCTGGAGCACTTCCTGGGCCAGGCGCAGGCTGAAAGGCTCCTTTAGTAGCGTGGTCCGGGCCACCAGCCCATCCATGGCGCTCTCCAGTCGGCGCACGTCCTCGGTAAGGTATTCCGCCAGGTGTTCCAGAATCTTCACTGAGATCTGCACCCCCCGGTTTTCCGCTTTCTTGCGCAGGATGTTGACCCGGGTGGTAAAATCCGGGGCGCCGATGGGGGTGATGACCCCGCCGGAGAGGCGGGAGCCCAGTTCCTGGGACAGGTGGGGAATCTCCCCCGGAAGGCAGCAACTGGTGAACACCACCCGCTTGAGCCGGCTCACCAGGGTGTCCAGGGTATAACAGAATTCCGCCTGGATTTTTTCTTTACCGCTTAAGAACTGGACCTCTTCCAAAAGGAGGGCTTCGCATTGGCGGAAGCGCTCCTTGAATTGGCTCATGCGGCCGCCTTTCAAGGCCGCCACCATCTCGTTGGCGAAATTTTCGGCGCTGAGATAGAGCACCTGGGGACCAGGCAGGGACTGGGTGAGAAATTGCCCCATCGCTTGGGACAGGTGGCTCTTCCCCAGCCCCGGGCCGGAAGTGATGAACAGGATCCGGTTGTAAAAAGTGTCGTTGCGGGCCAGGGCCTGGGCAGCCTGGAAGGCCAGGCGGTTACTGGACCCCACGACGAACTGTTCGAAGGTGAAAGCCCGGTTAAAAGAGGGCGAGGATTTTTCCGGAAGCAGGGGCAAGGCCGGTTGTTGCCAATGCATGGTCCCGGTGGTCAAGCGCGGTTTGCCGGGGGCAATGGTGAGGTTTACCGGCAGGTTCAAGCCGCAGGCGCTCTTGAGACCTTGGCGGATGAGGGGGAGATAATTGGATTTGATCCAGCGTAACGCAAAAGGGTTGGGGCAGATAAGGGTGAGCTCCCGGTCCTCCTCCGGGTGGGCCTGGAGGGGTTCGATCCACAGATGAAACCCCGAATCCGGCATCTGATCCTTCAGGCTGATTTTGACGGATTCCCAAAGGCCCTTCATAATCCCCCTTCTGGAGTCGCCGCGGAAAGTGGAGCTATCTTAAACAGGACCCTGGTCCGGGTCAAAGGAGATGGGCCGAAATAGAGATTAGCTTCTGGCCCTCCCCGGGGCCGGGGGTTTGACGGGCGCAGCTAACTGTCGTGGGCTTTTTTTGCGGTCAGTTTTTTGTTTAATAATATTATATAGTTAAAAACGAGAGTATATGATGTCCCGAGCCTTCCCCCACCCTTGCGGCCTTTTATGCAATCTCTGCTATCCTGATTTATTCTCCCATTTTCATAGGGGGGGAAAAATTACTCTAACAAAAATCGGTATCCTTTGAACTTCAATCGACAATCTTATTTAGCTTATAAATATAGATGGTTAGGCGATTACCTTGCAACCCTTAGAGGTTGCATGTGGGCAATGATTTGTGAAAGTTTTCTTAAATGACGGATGCACGGACCTCGGTAGTGAATCAGTTGGAAAATTGAAAAGTTGGTAGTGTTTCAGTCGCGGCCCTGGCTGAGAAGGATGACGCAAATTTACCCTTGACAAATAAAAACTTTGCTTGACGAATTTTTTCGCTGGTTAAAATCAATGCAGCGAATGGGGATGATCCCCGCGCTACTGACTAGGATTCTTCCCCGATATTGGTCATACAATATCGGGTTGATTTATTTCTGGGGTTGGCTTTTGTCAACCCCGGACTCATTTATGGCGTTTTTAAGATCACGGGGCGAAATCAATCAGGGCAAACCATTTGGGGATAACACCTGAGGCTCTTGCAAAATTCATTTTAAGGCTGCGATTTTCCCATGTTGCTTAAAGAAATATCCGGTAACACATCGCGGCCTTTGGCCGCAACCCAACTAAAAAAGTACCTAATTACTTTAATTAAATAAAGGTGTTACAGGCAAAATCTTCGCGAAAAAACCATAAACTCGGATTCAGTAGCACAGGCTTTCCAGCCTGTGCCGGCGCAGGCTGAAGCCTGCGGCTACCTAAAGACGGGGTAATTTTGCAAAAGGCTCAAGTATCTTGGCTTTGAGGGACATGTTTTTCAAAATTATTATAAAAAATCACTATGTCCAGTTGGTGGGTATGTCCAGTTGGTGGGTTGACAAATTCCTGGAAAAATATTATTTGCTATAAGTGAAAGGAATCATCCTCAAAAACTCCTCATAAGCATGGATTGGAATTAACCTTTTCGGTGACGAACTTTTCGCCCTGACTGACGCTTAAGCCAGGCCTAGACCTCCGAGGGGTCGGACTGCTCCACCAGGCGGATCTGGTCCTTGATCCAGAAAAATATCTTGAAGCGCACTTGCACCCGGACCTCGCCCCGCTGGTTGTGGGCCCTGGCCTCACTGATCTCATTGGAGCAGGGGTACAGGGTGATGAGCCTGTTTCTCTGGTGCCTGTGGGCCGTGGCCCCTGGCTGGGCTGGCCCACCGTCCCCCCAGATGATCACCGAGGCGGACGCCGGACGCACCATTGCCGTCCAGCGAGGGGAAAAGTTTGCCCTAAAAATCCGCAACCCTGCCAGCGGCGGCTATGATATCGTCACCCCCATTTATGACCCGGGCATCCTTAAATTGGCCTCCAGGAAAGCCATCCCTCCGGAACCGGCGCCGTTCCCCAAGTTGGGGGATTTCGGCGAAATCGTCTTTGAATTTGATACGGTAGGCATCGGGGCCACAGACCTGGCGATCCAGATCGCCCGCCGAGGGGAGGTGAAAAAGCCATCGGAAGAATATTTGAAAGTCAAGGTTAAGGTGAGGTGAGGTGTAACCACTGGCAACATGAGATGGATTCAGGCAAAACTTGGCCATTCCCAGTTTCGGCCTTATGAAGGAGAAGCCATGAGAAAAATACATGCATTATCCGTGGTAGCGGCGTTCATCCTGACACCCTTGCTTCTCTTGATGGTAGGGGTAGGCTACACCAGCGGTGAGGTGCTTGAGGTTGCCCCCCTTAATCCCGACTTTGAAGAAGTATCCATTGAAATGGCCCAGGGGACCTATAGGGCGGCGGTGACCGAGGAGGGCCGCCGTTTGGGTTATTTGCCGCCTCCGGTGGACCTGAGATTCCTGGAACAGCACCCGATGGCCCTCAGAATCGCTCCCCAGGCCGTGCCGACGGCCTGGGATCTGCGCAGCGTCCTGGGCTATAACGCCATCACCCCGGTGAAGGACCAGGGCTCCTGCGGTTCCTGCTGGGCCTTCGGCAACCTCGGCGCGGTGGAATCCAAATACAAGATTGAAACCGCGGGCCACCCTAACCTCGATTTGTCGGAAAACAACATGATCTCGGATGAATGTAAATGGCCCTTTGCATGGAAGCGGTGCGACGGCGGCAACACCAACTTGGCCACGGCCTACCTTACGATGGTGTTGAAGAAGAGCCCCAGCACCGGCCCCAGGCAAAAGGGGGCCGTGCTGGAAAGCGCCGATCCTTACAATTCCTCCAGCATTTTTGTTGATACCAAGTGCGGCTGGGGCAGCCGTCCCAACCCCAGCCGGCGGATCAACGGCACCCGCTGGGTCGCGAAAAACACCGCGACGATGAAAGACGCCATGTATTCCAGGACCACCCCGCTGGTGACCGCTTTTCATTGGGACGGCAGCTTCTACAATTCCACCACCCGGGTTTATTATCATCCCGGGTGCACCCATTCCTCCAACCATGAAGTGCTCATCGTGGGCTGGGACAACAATAAGGCCCATCCGGGAGGCCAGGGCTGCTGGATTGTGAAAAACAGTTGGGGGGCCACCTGGGGCGGCACCGCCACCAACCCGGGGGATGGCTACTTTTACATCCCCTATGACACCGGCAACGTCGGCAGCGACAACATGTACTACAGGGGGTCTCCCTGGGCTGCGGCCACCCGGGCTTACAACTCCGCCGAATATTTCTACATGGAAGACCTGCCCGGCCTGGTGAGTGTTATTGGATGGGGTTCGACCACCAATCCCTATGGGTATGGGGCCACGGTCTTTGCTCCAGGCAACACCGGCGAAAAGCTGGTCGCCGTGGAGTTCTTCAGCGTCATGAACAACATGCCCTATGAAATCAAGGTCTATGGCACGGTTACTGATGTTTCTCCTGGCGTGGTGGCCTTTTCCAACCTCCTAACCACCAAAACCGGCACCTGCGAGGAAGCCGGGTATTACTCCATCCCGGTGAGCCTGACGTCTCTCCTGACCAAGGGGCAAAGGTACGGGGTGCAGGTCAAATTTAAAACCACTCTCAGTGGAGGCAAGTATTACCCCGTTCCCGTGGCTTACGAATTGGCCGGGTACACCTATAATTTCGTGGGCAGCGGCCTGACCAACTCCACCAGCTACGCCAGATCGGGAGACACCGGCAATTTTGGTCGAGTGGTGATCGGAGGCACTACCAGCGTCCCGTGCGTCCGGGTCCGCACCAATATCCCTTTGTGAAGTAGGAGGAAAAGGGGCGTTGAAATAAAGGGCGGACAAAAGGGGCAAAGCTGATTAAACCACCACCGGGCGGCCAAGATGCCCGGGGTGAACCCGCATTATAGCGATTGCCAAATGTTTTTTCCGATTGTTTTTTGACGTAGGGGCACAGCGCGCTGTGCCCCTGTGCCTTGGGCACGGCTCGCCGTGCCCCTACGAGGAAATTACTTTGGGCAACCCCTATATCTTTCGGATGCCAAGAAAGTCAGGCGCAGGCCCCCGGCAAGCCACAAGGGCGCAAGCGTGAGCATTTTCCCTTGTTTTATACCGTGTCCGCTTTCAGGTGCAACAAACTCAACCTGTAACTTATTGATAAATCTTATTTATTTTAACCGAAAACCGAAGACCGAAAACCGAAAACGGTATTATTTGGCTGGGCCCGGGTTGGAAATGAGGTGGGGAATCAAAAGAGAGGGGTTAGGCCGATTGACCTAACCCCTTGATTTTACTTGGCGGGGACGACGAGACTCGAACTCGCGACCTCCGGCGTGACAGGCCGGCGTTCTAACCAACTGAACTACGCCCCCGGACATAAAAGTTCAAGGTTCAAGGTTGAAAGTTCAAAGTTAGAGTTTCAAGATCTCTTCCCAAGTTTGCAAAAACTTTGAACCTTGAACTTTGAACCGTGAACCCAAAATTGGTAGGCGGAACAGGACTTGAACCTGTGACCCCCGGCTTGTAAGGCCGATGCTCTCCCACTGAGCTATCCGCCCGCGTCCGTTATAGTCTCAAATGGCGGGCCGGGTGTCAAGTCGTAAGTGAGCCGTGAGCCGTGAGCAGAAAAATCCTCGGTCCAACTGCTCACCGCTCACGGCTCACTGTTTTAATGCGCTTGGATTTCCTCCGGAACCGCGGGAATATAGGCCGGTTCCGGGGGCACCGGCGGCGGGGCCGGTTTGAACAGGCTCTCCGGGTCTTCCAGGACCAGGGCCAATTTAAGCACGTCATCGGCGTTGTCCACCAGCACCAGGTCCACGGCCTTCAAGATGCGGGCCGGAATCTCCTTGATGTCTTTTTCGTTGTCCCGGGGAATTAGCACCGTCTTGATCTGGTGGCGATGGGCCGCGATGATCTTTTCTTTCAGGCCCCCGATGGGCAGGACCCGCCCCCTCAGGGTGATCTCCCCGGTCATGGCCACGTCCCGTTTTACCGGGATTTTAAGCAGGGCGGAAACGATGCTGGTGGCAATGGTGATGCCCGCCGACGGCCCGTCCTTGGGGATGGCGCCTTCCGGCACGTGAATGTGGAGGTCGATCTTGCGGTAGAAATCCTCCGGCAGCCCCAGGTTCTGGGCCTTGGAGCGCACGTAGCTCAGGGCGGCATGGGCCGATTCCTGCATGACTTCGCCCAATTTGCCGGTGATGAGGAGTTTCCCCCGCCCCGGCAGCACCACCACCTCCGTCTGGAGGAGTTCACCGCCGAACTCGGTCCAGGCCAGGCCGGTGCTGAGCCCCACTTCGTCTTTCTCTTCCGTGGTGCCGTAGCGAAATTTGGCCACTCCCAGGTACTTGGCAATGGCCTGGCTGTTGACCTTGACCGCGTGGTCTTTGCCTTTTTCCGCCACTTCCCGGGCCACCTTGCGGCAGATGGAGGAGATTTCCCGCTCCAGGTTCCGCACCCCCGCCTCCCGGGTGTAATAGCGAATGATGTTGTAGATGGCGTTTTCCGAGAAGGTGACGTTTTCTCCGCTCAAGCCGCTGGCTTTGAGCTGTTTGGGAATGAGGAACTTCTCGGCGATGTGCACTTTCTCCACTTCGGTATATCCCGGAATCCGGATGATCTCCATGCGGTCCTGGAGGGGGGCCGGAATGCCATACAGGTTATTGGCCGTGGTGATGAACATCACCTCGGAGAGATCGTAGTCCAGGTCCAGGTAATGATCGTTGAACGCGAAATTCTGTTCCGGGTCCAGGACCTCCAGTAGCGCCGCGGAGGGGTCGCCCCGGAAATCCATGCTCATTTTGTCCACTTCGTCCAGGCAGAAGACGGGGTTGTTGCTCTTGGCTTTCTTAATGGACTGAATGATCTTGCCCGGCAAGGCGCCGATATAAGTGCGCCGGTGGCCGCGGATTTCCGCTTCATCCCGCACCCCGCCCAGAGACAGGCGCACGAAGTTCCGTCCCAAGGCCCGGGCCACGGACTTGGCCAGGGAGGTCTTGCCCACCCCGGGGGGGCCCACCAGGCAGAGAATGGGACCCTTGATCTTTTTCACCAGACTCTGCACCGCCAGGTGTTCCAGGATCCTTTCCTTGGGTTTCTCCAGGCCGTAGTGGTCTTCTTCCAGGATGCGTTCGGCTTCCGCGATGTCGTAGCGGTCCCGGGTCTTGTCATACCAGGGCAGGGACAGAATCCAGTCGATGTAGTTCCGCACCACCGTGGCTTCGGCGCTCATGGGGCTCATGAGCTTGAGTTTTTTTAGCTCGTGCTTTACCTTGGCGGTGGCCTCCGGGGACATCTTCTTCTTGCGGATGCGCCGCTCTATATCCTGGATCTCCCCCTTCATGTCCTCCTTTTCGCCCATCTCCTTTTGGATGGCCCGCATCTGCTCGTTCAGGTAGTACTCCCGCTGGGTCTTTTCCATCTGCTTCTTGACCCGGTTCTTGATGCGGCCTTCGATCTGGAGGATTTCATTTTCCCGGTTGACCAATCCCAGGACCTTTTCCAGGCGGCGGGGGCCGTCCAGGTTTTCCAGCAGCGCCTGCTTTTCGTCGGTTTTGATGGCCAAGTGGCCGGCGATGATGTCCGCCAGCCGGCCCGGGTCATCGATGCCGACCACGGCCTGGAGGGCCTCCTGGGGGACCTTCTTGTTCAGCTTGGCGTAAGTCTCAAACCCGGTCACCGCGGCCCGGCGCAGCGCCTCGGTTTCCGAGGAATACTCCCAGGTTTCCGCCATTTCCTCGACTTCCACCTGGAAGAAGTTGGCGCTGGGCAAAAACTGGCGGATCTGGGCCCGGGTTTTACCTTCCACGAGAACTTTAACCGTGCCGTCGGGCAGGCGCAGAAGCTGGAGAATGGAGGCCAGCGTCCCCACCCGGCGGATTTCCCCTTCCCGGGGTTCATCCTTGCGGGGATCCTTCTGGGCGCAGAGGAGGATATACTTTTCCTGGCCCATGGCATACTCCAGGGCATTGATGGAGCGTTCCCGGCCGATGAACAGGGGCACCACCATGTGGGGAAAGATGACGATGTCCCTGAGGGGCAACATGGGCACTATGAAAACGTTCCGTCGGTCGCCTTCGCCTCTGGTGCGGTTGAGTCGGAAGATCATTGCTGTGCGGCCCTCCCGGGTTTATCCCAGCCTAAACCTTCGGCGGTGCGGTATTTCAAGATCGGCGCACCATGATGGAGAATGAAGTCGTCGTTGATCAGACATTCGGAGACTTCCTTCTTGGACGGCAGTTCATACATCAGATCCAGCATGGCCCGCTCCAGGATGGCCCTGAGGCCCCGGGCCCCGGACTTGCGCTTCAAAGCCTCCTGGGACACGGCCACCAGGGCCTCGGGAGTGAATTTGAGATTCACCGCGTCCATTTCCAGGAGCTTCTGGTACTGTTTCACCAGGGCGTTTTTGGGCTCGGTGAGGATGCGCACCAGGGCTTCTTCATCCAGTTCGTTCAGAGTGGCGATGACCGGCAGCCGTCCCACAAATTCGGGGATGAGACCGAACTTGAGCAGGTCCTGAGGATGCACCTGGATCAGAATCTCTCCCAGGGGCCGCTGCGTCCGGCTCTTGATGTCCGCGCCGAAGCCCATGGACTTCTTGCCGATGCGGGAGCCGATGATGTCCTCCAGGCTGTTGAAAGCCCCCCCGCAAATGAACAGGATGTTGGTGGTGTCCACCTTGATGAATTCCTGCTGGGGGTGTTTGCGTCCGCCCTTGGGAGGCACCGAAGCCATGGTGCCCTCGATGATTTTTAGCAGGGCCTGCTGCACTCCCTCCCCGGAGACGTCCCGGGTGATGGAGGGGCTGTCGGATTTGCGGGCGATTTTGTCCACTTCGTCGATGTAAACGATGCCCCGGGAGGCCTTCTCCACATCGTAATCCGCCATCTGGAGGAGGTTGAGGATGATATTTTCCACGTCCTCGCCCACGTAGCCGGCTTCGGTCAAGGTGGTGGCGTCGGCGATGGTGAAGGGCACGTTCAGAATCTTGGCCAGAGTCTGGGCCAGCAGGGTTTTTCCCGAACCGGTGGGTCCGATGAGCAGAATATTGCTCTTCTGGAGCTCCACCCCGTCCATTTCCACCTTGGCGTTGATGCGCTTGTAGTGGTTGTACACCGCCACCGACAGGATCTTTTTGGCCCGCTCCTGGCCGATGACATACTCGTCAATCTGCTTCTTGATGGCCGCCGGCTCCGGGATGGCCAGGCGGGCCAGTTTGGATTCTTCCTTTTCATACTCCTCGGCGATGATATCGTTGCACAGCTCGATGCACTCGTCGCAGATATAGACTCCGGGACCGGCGATGAGCTTTTTTACTTCGCTCTGGCTCTTACCGCAAAAGGAACACAGCAAATCGGCACTCTTATCGGCGCCACGCTTGCTCATTTGATATAACCTCCGCAAACCCCGGGGGAATGGATTCGCCTGGGGGTTTGGCTTTCTGGGTTATCTCCTGCCCGCTGGGGCTTACCTTTAATATCGTCATTCGACGGCGCTACTTCAAGTCTATCAATGTCGGGGAATAAGTCCAGCTTTCTTACGGGTCATCCGGAAACCGCCCGGCTCGCTTCCCGGCGCAGAATAACATCGTCCACCAGGCCGTATTCCTTGGCCTGCTGGCCGGACATGTAAAAATCCCGCTCCGTGTCCTGGTAGATACGTTCCAGGGGCTGGCCGGTGTGGCCCGCCATGATCTGGTTCAATTCCTCCCGCAAGCGGAGAATCTCCCGGGCCTGGATTTCCACGTCGGTGGCCTGGCCGCCGAAGCTCCCCATGGGCTGGTGAATCAATATCCGGGCATGGGGGAGGGAAAAGCGCTTGCCCTTTTCCCCCGCGGCCAGCAGCAGGGCCGCCATGGACGCCGCCTGGCCCATGCATAAGGTGGCCACCGGCGACTTGATGTACTGCATGGTGTCATAAATGGCCATGCCCGCAGTCACCAATCCTCCGGGAGAATTGATATAAAAATTGATCTCCTTGTCCGGGTCTTCCGCTTCCAAAAAGAGCAGCTGGGCGATGACCAGGTTGGCCACATCGTCACTTATCACGGTCCCCAGAAAGATAATCCGGTCTCTCAGGAGCCGGGAATAAATGTCATAAGCCCGTTCCCCCCGGCTGCTCTGTTCCACTACTATGGGTATCAATGGCATTTTTTATTCCTGCTCCTGCGGCGCCGGAGTTTCCGGCGCCTTAATTTCGGCCTGGTCCACCAGCAGCTTCAAGGTCTTCTCATCCCGAAGCTGCCGCCGCAAGACCTCCAGGAGGTTGTTTTCCTGGTAAAACTGTCTGACCTGGGCCGCGTCCCGGCCGCTGTGGGCGGCGATGCGGGCCACGCCGGCGTCCAGTTCGGCGTCGTCTATGGCAACGCTCTCCTGGGCGGCGAGGCGCTCCAGGATGAGCTTGGCCCGGGCCCGGCGTTCGGCTGACGGCCGCATGGCCTCCAGCATCCGGTTCCGATCCAGCCCGGCCACGTTAATCCCTTGCTCTTGCAAGCTCTGCCACTGGTCCCGCAGCATGTTTTCCTGCTCCTGTCGGGCGAGCGCCTCGGGCAGTTCAAAGGTTGTTTGGCCTATGAGCTTATCCAGAATCTGGGCTTCCAACTTCGCCTTTCTGGACAGGTCCTTTTCCTTAATAATATCCTCTTGCACCGCGGCACGCAAGTCGGCCATGGTTTGAAAGTTCCCCCCCAGGGCCTGGGCGAAGGCGTCGTCCAGATCGGAGGCGATCTTTTCTTTCACTTCATGAATCTTGACTTGAAAATCCAACACCTTGCCGGCCAGCAGGGGGTTGGCGAAATCCGGGGCGAAGCTCACCGTGAACCGGGCCTCGGCTCCGGGAGACAACCCCAGGAGCTGGCGTTCAAACTCCGGGTGGAAGCGACCGGACCCCACCTGGAGGTACTTATTCTCTTCTTTGGCTTCCTTTAGCTCCTGGCCGCCAAAGTAACCTTGGTAGTCCAGGACCACAAAATCGCCTTCCCGAACTTCCCGGGGCTCCACCGGGGACCGCAGCACCGCGTTCATCTGGCGGATGTCCTCCAGGCGGGCGTCGATCTCGGCATCCGTGGCCGCCACTTCCTGGGCTTCCAGGGGCAGGCTCAGGTAGTCTTCCACGGTGAACTCCGGGGGGATTTCCAGTTCCACGCTGTAAATGTAGTCCCGGCCTTCCACCACCCGGGGCGCCGGCTCGGGCCAGTTGATGTCCACCGGCTCCAGGGCCTTTTCCTTCAGGGCCTCACTTAGGGAGCGGCGCACCAGGTTGTCCGCCACCTCATCCTCCGCCTGCTTGCGGTAATACATCTCCAGGACGGACCGGGGCGCTTTCCCGGGGCGGAATCCTTTGACCTTGACCTTTTTCCCCAGGGACCGGTAAACCTGGTCAATTTCCTGGTCCACCTGGGTGGCGGGCACTTCGATTTTCAGCTTCCGTTTAACCGGACCGATATCTTCCACTTCTACCTTTACGGAGGTTTCTGCCATTATTATCTCTCGCCGAAGTTATTTTTTTCCCCCAATGCATTCCATCGCGCCTTTTTATAGGGGGCCGATTGCCTGCGCCTTCGCGGGGGCGTGATAAACCGCGCCCCTACAAATTATGCCATTGATGGAGCTTGGTATTTTCACGCTGAACTGGTTGTCCCCCCCTTTGGCTCCCCCAGGAGGGTGTGCGAGAGGGGGGACTCGAACCCCCACGGGATTCCCGCTGGATCCTAAGTCCAGTGCGTCTGCCAAATTCCGCCACTCTCGCAGGTTAATTAAAATTTATTAGATTTCCTTCCCCAAGTCAAGGAGTTAGCCGCAGCCCAAAAGATGCGCGGTCGTTGTTTGCCAATGGAATTTTTGATATTAAATTACCGTAGCGCAATCTTGGAAACGCAATTTATTCTGCCCGAGGCCCAATAGAAGAATTAACCGCAGAGACACGGAGTCCACAGAGATTCACAGAGCAAATAATAATGGGGTCCTGGGACTCCAGGACGCCAATAAGTAGTTTCTCTGTGGTCTCTGTGGTGAGATTTTATATTCTTTTTCGGTCTGCAATTTCAAATACGGAGGGAGCCATGGAGGCCCAGGAGAAAAAAGACGAACTTAAAGAACTTCGGGAGCGGTTGACGATCACTCAAAAACTGGTATGGGATCAGGTGGACGAGGCCACCCGGGACGCTATTTTGGCTTACGGCGAGCGCTACAAGGCTTTTCTGGACCAGGCCAAGACCGAGCGGGAAGCGGTGACGGTTATTGAAACCATGGCCAGGGCCCGGGGATTTGTGGACCTGATGTCCCAGGCTCCCGGAGACCGGGGCTACTACAATCATAAAGGCAAAACCATCGTCCTGGCGGCCAAAGGCCGGCGGCCCCTGAGCGAGGGAGTGCGCATCGTGGCCTCCCACATCGACTCCCCCCGCCTGGACTTGAAGCAATATCCCCTTTATGAAGATACGGACCTGACCTTTTTCAAAACTCAATATTACGGCGGCATCAAGAAATACCAGTGGCTGGCCCGGCCCCTGGCCCTCCACGGGGTGGTGCTCAGGGCCGACGGCTCCCGGGTGGAATTCAAAGTGGGGGAAGACCCCGGCGACCCGGTGTTCACCGTCCTGGACCTGCTGCCCCACCTGGCCCGCAAGACCCAGATGGATAAAAAGGTCACCGATGCCTTCGAGGGCGAAAAGCTCAATGTCCTGGCAGGGTCCCTGCCCCTGGGGGACCCGGACACCAAGGAGCGCTTCAAGCTTTATCTGCTTAAATACCTGGAAGACCACTACGGCATCCGGGAAGAAGATTTGATCAGCGCCGAGCTGGAGGTGGTGCCCGCCGGCCCCGCCCGGGACATCGGCTGGGATCGCAGCCTGGTGGCGGGCTACGGCCAGGATGACCGCTCCTGTTCCTTCGCGGCCCTGGAGGCCGTATTGGAGACCTCCCAACCGGAGTACACCTGCCTGGCCATGTTTTATGACAAGGAAGAAACCGGCTCCGATGGCAACACCTCGGCCAAGTGCTGCCTGCTGGAAGAAGTCGTGGAACTCCTGCTGGAGCAGCAGGGGGAAAGCCCCCTGGCCCGGCGCCGGGTGCTGATGAATTCCCGGGCCATCTCCGCGGACGTCACCGGCGCCCTGGACCCGGACTACCCGGAAGTTCACGAGAAGCGCAACGCCGCCCGCCTGGGCTACGGCGTGGCCTTCAACAAGTACGGGGGCAGCGGCGGCAAGTACTACACCAGCGACGCCAACGCGGAGTACGTGGCCTGGATCCGGCGCATTTTCCAGGAGTTCGGGGTGGTGTGGCAGGCCGGCCAGTTGGGCAAGGTGGACGAAGGCGGCGGCGGCACCATCGCCAAGTACCTGGCCATCCACGGCATGGAGATCATCGACTGCGGCACCCCCCTCCTGTCCATGCACTCGCCCTTTGAGGTGGCCTCCAAGGCCGACCTCTACATGACCTTCAAGGCCTACCAGGCGTTTTTTAATGCCAGGGAATAGGGAATAAGGAACTGCGAAAACTGCTTGCAAACTTTAATCCAATATGTTTTTCTAGGCGATATTGTTCAGCATGAAGCTACCTATGCTCCGCCCCGGCCTTGGCTAAATCAAGG